>JAJTBP010000132.1 GCA_021286825.1 Marinilabiliales bacterium
AACCAAGAGGGAAACAAAGGTGGTGATGACCAGCAGATGGAAGGGCGTGGCCTCAAATCCGATCAGGTTCTTCAATCCGAAAAGCAACCCGTACAAAATCGAGACAATGGCCATGGCGATGAGTCCCACTTTGTAGCTTTGCCGAAGAATGGTGAGCAGGACAATGGAGACGATGAGCAGCAGCAACAGGATCTGCAGCTGGCTCCAGAGCAATGCCAGGATAAACAGGACGATGGCGGTAAATCCGCCAATCAGGAACATATCCGGCAAACCCTCCCGGTAGAAAACCAGAAAGAATACGGCAAAGACCAGTGCAGAGCCGGTGTCGTTCTGAAGGAGAATGAGAATGGCCGGAATGAAGATGATTGCACCCAGAACCAAATAGGATCTTGGACGATTCATCTTGAACCCGAATTGACTCATGTATTTGGCAACCGCCAGACTCGTAGCAAATTTCCCGAGCTCCGCTGGTTGCAACAACACGCCACCCACCTCAAACCAGGCTCTTGCCCCGTTGATTTCTTTTCCGAGAAAGAGTACCAATACCAACAAGAGCAGGATCAGACCGTAAATGTGATAGGCAAAAGCTACAAAGAATTTGCTGTCGACAATCAGGACGGATACGGCAAGGAACAGTCCGGCGAATATCCAGATGAGCTGTTTTCCATATTGCTGGCCAAGATCAAAGATGCTTTGATGTTCTTCACTATAGACCGCAGCATAGATGTTCAACCATCCCATAAAAACGAGGATGAGATAGATCAATACAGTGATCCAGTCAAGGCTTAACAGCAAATTATTTTGGCTCTTCATGGAGGATGGTTCTTCTTTTTGCTAGGGTTAAGTGCTTCCGGTTAATCGCCTCCGGTCAGGTGCATGGCAGAGATCAGATCCGAACTCAGCATGGTTGCCTCCAAAGGTTTTCTCTTCGGGGAGATCGAGTCGTTGAGGTATTTTTCGATGATCAGACTGGCAATAGGAGCCGCATAACGGGCTCCCCATACACCATTCTCCACATAGACGCATATGGCAATCTTCGGATCATCTTTCGGAGCAAAGGCGACAAAGGCTGAGTGGGCTGCGCCATGTGGGTTCTGGACCGTTCCGGTCTTTCCACAGATGGCAATTCCGTCCACCTTGGCGGCTGAACGGGCAGTCCCGGATTCCACCACCTTCTCCATTCCATTGGCAATGGTATAAAAAATGTAGGGATCGGCAGATGTCACATGCTTCTCGAAAGCAAGTGGTTTTTCACTTTTGTCCAGTTCCTGGATGCTTCTCACCATGTGGGGAGCAATGTAGTATCCCTTGTTGGCAATGATCGAAACCATGTTGGCCAACTGAAGCGGAGTGAGCAGCAACTCCCCTTGTCCAATCGAGAGAGAGCGGATGGTCATGACGTTCCAGTGGCTTTTGCCAAAGAAGCGGTCATAGTAAGTGGTCTTGGGAACATTTCCTGCCGATTCAGCAAAAAGATCGCCTCCGATCCGCTGACCAATCCCCAGATCCAGCAAATGGCTGCGCCAGGCCTCAAAACCCTCTTCAGCATTCCTGTATTTGTTGATGGTAGCCCTGAATGCCTGAAAAAAGTAGGAATTGCACGATTCCCGGATGGCACTTTCCAAGGCGAGTGGACTCTCGTGGTTGTGGGTACACTTGATGGGTGCTGAACGTGGACCCGCACAGGAGTATCTCACTTCCGGACCCAGCAGACCCTCTTCCAACCCGATGATGGCATTGGCAAGCTTGAAGGTGGATCCTGGTGGGTAGGAGGAGGTGATGGCCCTGTTCAACATGGGTTTTAAGGGGTCGTTCAACAAGGTAGCATAGTTTTTTGTCCGATCCCGGCCCACAAACATCCCCGGATCAAAAGTGGGTGAACTGGCCAGTATCATGATCTCCCCGGTGGATGGTTCGATGGCAACGATGCTACCGACCTTTCCGGCAAGCAACCGTTCACCATAGGCTTGAAGATCCGCGTGTAGGGTGGATATCAAATTCTTGCCGATTACGGCTGAGGTGTCCATCTTTCCGTTCTCAAATGAGCCTTTGACCCGATTGTGCACGTCCACCATCATGTAAGAGATGCCTTTGACACCTCTCAATTCATTCTCATAGGCTTGTTCAATGCCCGTCTTTCCGATGTAGTCACCACTTTCGTAGTAACGATCTTCGTCGATCTTTTTCTGGTCCACCTCACCCACATATCCCAGGATGTGTGAAGCGATGGTTGCAGGGTACTGGCGGAGCGTTCGGGCTTGGATGTAGAATCCCGGATATTTGAAAAGCTGCTCCTGAAGCACAGCATACCTGTGCGAGGAAAGCTGTTTGATGACCGGGTAGGGCTTGTACAACGAATAGGCCCTGGCTTTTTTAATTTCACTCACAAGTTCTGTCTTCTCGACTCCGGCTATCCGGCAAAATTGCATCGTGTCGAATTGCTTCATCTCACGAGGTGTCACCAAAACATCATAGGCAGCCTGATTGTATACGATGAGTTTGTGGTTTCTGTCGTATACCAGACCACGGGCCGGATAGTTGATCTGCCTCCGCAGCACATTGGAGGCGGCAGAAATTTTATAGGAGGAGTCAATCACCTGAATGTAAAAAAGCCTTGCCACAATGATCAATGACACAAGACTGAACATTCCGATCAGAAGATATTTTCTTTTAGTATAGGTATCCACTTCGTACTGATAAAAATACTTATGTGATAAAATCAGACCCTTTTACGCCGGCTTTCGGAACGGCAAATACTTTTTCAAACCCTTTTGGGTTGAGGTTCAAATGGGAAGACTTATTTTCTGAAAATCATGAACTGACTGATCACAATCAGAACAATGGATAAGACTCCGCTGAAAACAGCCCTCAGCAAGGTAAACAGGATACCCTGAAAAGTGAATGCCTCCAACATAAACAAGAGCAAATGATGGATGGCAACAAAAATTGCGGTGTATCCGATGAACCAGTTGAGACTCATGGTTGAAATTCTGGGTGCAGAGACAGATTCTCTGGTCTCTCTCGTTGAAATGTTGTTGAGGATCACGGGCCTAAGGAATCCGATCAATACACATACCGAAGCATGAACGCCCAAGGTATTGGTAAAGGCATCTACCGATAAACCCAGCAGAAAACCCAGGAAGGTCAAAAGGGCTCTTGGGGTATCAAAAGGAAGCAACAACAAAAAGATGATGTAGAAAAAAGGAGAGATCATGTTTAGGATCAGGATACGGTTGAGCACCAATACCTGAAGCAAAACGGCAACGATGAATACCAGGGAATATTTCAGCAGGTTATTTACCATCGTAATTCAGCGATTCAAGTTTGTTAATCTCTTTTAATTGTCTGTTTTCAACCAGACCTACCTGAACAATGCTGCGAAAGTCGACAGCCAAATCCACATCAATTTTATAGAAGTTGCTGCCAGTACCCAGTGAATATTCAGAAACAATGCCGATTTCAAGTCCTTCCGGAAAGGAGGAGGAGAAACCTGTGGTGACGACGGTATCTCCGTTTTGCACCGGAACATGATAAGGAATCTCATTGAGCTGGACTTTTCTGTAATCCTTGCCGTTCCAGGAAAGCGATCCGAAAAAGTCATTCCGCTTGATCTTGGCACTTAGTTTCCACTTCTCATTCAACACCGAAATGACCGTGCTGTAGTTGTCCCCGACGTTGGTCACCAGTCCTACAACACGACCGGCAGAGACGACCCCCATGTCGGGTTTCACCCCTTGCAACCGTCCTTTGTTAAGGGTCAGGAAGTTGTGTCGTTGGTTAACGGAGTTGTTGATGACCCTGGCGGTCGTGAAAAAGTATACGATTTTGTTGAGAGAATCCTGCGTCATGGTAATCAGTGGATTACGTTCGGCAAGATAACTCTGTTTGCTGCCATTGAGGGTCCTCATCTGATAATGCTGAAGCGCAGTACGCAATTGGGCATTTTCCTCTGCCAACTCCGTATTCGCTTTTTTCAGATCAAAAACCTGGAAGATCCCGGCGAAATTCTCAAAGAAATAGCCCGTGATGCCATTGCTGGAATTCAGGAATGTCGCCTTCTGAAAGTTGTTGTAGGAGACAACCAGCGAAAGCGAGAAAATTTCCAGAAAGAGGAACAGGAAGACGTAATGATACCTTAGGATGATCCTGAAGAGATTTCTCATGTTTCAGCAAGGGTAAACTATCCCTGACGGGCTTACTAGTTTAACGAAGTAGGAATGAGAACTTATCCACGTTCTTGAGTGCAACTCCGGTACCGCGTGCAACGGCCCTCAGCGGATCGTCGGCAATACGGAACGGGATGTTGAATTTTTCATACAAACGTTTGTCCAATCCCCTCAGAAGCGCTCCGCCACCAGCAAGCCAGATTCCACGTTTGTAGATATCTGCATAGAGTTCGGGCGGGGTATGCTCAAGTGCGTTGGTAATGGCTGTCTCAATTTTGGAGATGGACTTGTCGAGGCAATGGGCAATCTCCGTATAGGTCACATGCACATCGATGGGCATGGCGGTCATCTGATTCGGACCTTTCACAATCATATCAGCCGGCGGTTCATCCAGTTCTGTCATGGCGGATCCGACAACGATCTTGATCTCTTCAGCAGTCCTTTCACCAATCTTGACATTGTGCTGATGACGCATGTGCTCCATGATGTCTGCCGTCAGGTCATCACCGGCAATACGAATGGACTTGTTGGTGACGATGCCTCCCAGCGAAATAACCGCGATCTCGGTTGTACCCCCACCGATGTCAACGACCATGTTTCCTTCGGGTGCCTCAACATCCAATCCGATGCCAATCGCAGCAGCCATTGGCTCGTAGATCATGTATACGTCCCGACCCCCGGCATGCTCGGCAGAGTCACGCACGGCCCTGATTTCCACTTCCGTGGATCCGGAAGGGATGCAGACCACCATTTTAAGGGCCGGCGCGAAGAACCTTTTTTTCGGGTTGATCATTTTGATCATTCCGCGGATCATCTGCTCAGCAGCGTTGAAGTCGGCAATTACCCCAGCCCTCAACCGACGAATGGTCTTGAGGTTTGAGTGGGTCTTGCCCTGCATTTGCCTTGCTTTTTCACCAATGGCAACCAACTTTTCGGTTTTGGTATCGATCGTTACTACAGAAGGTTCATCTACCACCACCTTTCCATTATGGATGATGATGGTATTTGCTGTTCCCAGGTCAATCGCGATCTCCTGTGTCAGAAAAGAAAAGAAACTCATATACTGTAATTTTTTAGATCAATGTTTAAAATGCCTGAAACCGGTAATCACCATCGACATTTGATGGTTGTTGCAGTATTCCACCGATTCCTTGTCCCGAATGGATCCTCCCGGCTGGATAACAGCCGTGATTCCTGCCTGATGAGCGATCTCCACGCAATCAGGGAAAGGGAAGAAAGCATCGGATGCCATCACCGCTCCCCGTAAGTCAAAGTGGAAGGCATTGGCCTTCTCAATGGCCTGACGCAGTGCATCTACACGTGAAGTCTGACCGACTCCGCTGGCCAACAACTGCTTTCCTTTGGCCAGTACAATAGTATTGGATTTTGATTGTTTTACCAAACGATTGGCAAAAAGAAGATCCGGAATTTCATCATTTTTTGGGGAGGAAAGGGTGACTGTCAAAAGTTCACCTGAAGTTTCTTTCTTGACATCCCTGTCTTGCAGGATTACTCCGTTTAAAACCGTTCTGTACTGGATGTCCTGAAGACCTTTCGTCTTTCTGGTCAGTACAATCAGATTCTTCTTTGCTTTGAAAACCTCCAGCGCCTCTTTTGTATAGGAAGGAGCTATGATTACCTCAAAGAAGATCTTCGCCGCTTCGACGGCTGTATCTGCCTCTACCTCCGCATTGGTCACAAAGATGCCACCAAAGGCAGAGACCGGATCTCCGGCCAAAGCAGCCAGAAAAGCCTCTTTGACATCTGATCTGGAGGCACATCCGCAGGCATTGTTGTGTTTCAGAATGGCGAAAGTGGTTTCATCAAACTCATCGATGAGGTTAATGGCTGCATCGATGTCCAACAAGTTGTTGTAGGAAATCTCTTTTCCCTGAATCTGATCGAATATCGCATCGAAGTCGCCATAGAACAACCCCTTTTGATGGGGATTTTCCCCATATCGCAAGGGCTTGGCGGAATCAAAACTCTTTCTGAAGAAACGATCCGAATCCCCTGAAAAATAACTAAAAATCATGGTGTCATAGTGGGAGGAAGTAGCAAAAGCCTCCATGGCAAACACCCTTCTTTGCTCCAGAGAAGAGGCACAACCTCCTTCTTTCAGGATTTCAAGAAGCCGTGGATATTGCCCCTGGTTGGAGACAATCATGACATCCTTGTGGTTCTTGGCGGCAGCACGAATCAGGGATATACCGCCGATGTCAATCTTCTCAATGATCTCTCCATCGGTTGCACCGGATTTGACGGTAGCTTCGAATGGATAAAGATCTACAATGACCAGGTCAATCTCGGGAATGGCATATTCGGCAATCTGGGACTTGTCTCCCGTATTGTCTCTTCGGGTGAGAATTCCTCCGAAGACTTTCGGGTGAAGCGTCTTGACCCTGCCACCCAGAATTGAGGGATAGCCGGTCAGTTCTTCCACGGCTGTGACAGGAATTCCCAACGATTCGATGAATTGTTTTGTGCCTCCTGTCGACAACAAAACAACACCGGATTGGTGCAATTCCTTCACGATCTGCTCCAATCCATCCTTGTAATAAACTGAGATCAGGGCAGACTTTATATTTTTTAAATCACTCATTCTGAATCCTTTGAAAATTTTCCACAAAAGTAATAAAAATTGTTTTAACTTTCGGGTGAAATCCTCCTATTGTATGTTATTTATAAGGCTGTTCCTGGAAAGCTTCCGCTTTGCATACAACTCTTTGGTTGTTAATCCCCTTCGTACTTTTCTGTCACTTTTGGGCATCACCATTGGTATTTTTTGCATCATTTCGGTGTTCACCATCATTGATTCACTGGAAAGGAGTATCCGCAACAGCATGGAGAAGCTGGGCAGCAATGTCATCTATATCCAAAAATGGCCTTGGGCCCCACCTCCGGGTGAGACCGATTATCCCTGGTGGAAATACCTGAATCGCCCCGTACCGACCTTGCAAGAGGCAGAAGAGATTCAACGCCGATCCAATCTCGCGCAGACGGTTTTGTACAACTATGGATTTAGCCGGACGGTTCAGTTCGGAAACAACAAAGCCGAAAATGTGACCATCATTGGTTCCACCGCAGGTATTACCGAGACCTGGGGATTGAAGATTGCCATGGGGCGCCCCCTCTCTGACGAGGAGATGGATGGCATCAACAACGTTGGAATGATGGGGGCCGAACTGGCCAATCAGCTCTTCCCGGGTAGTTCTCCCGTTGGCAACAACATCAAGATCCAGGGTTTCACCGTCTTCATTGTGGGGGTGTTTGAAAAGATGGGAGAAGACATGTTCGGAACCAGTATGGACAACCGGGTTTTGATTCCTGCCAAATTTGCTGGAAGAATGGTCGATCCACGTATGGACATTGGCCAAAGCATCATTGTGAAGGGAAAATCCGATATCACCGCAGCCCGTATGGTGGAGGAGCTGGAAGGGATCATGCGTTCCATTCGGCGAATCAAACCAGCGGATGAAAACGACTTTGCCGTCAACGAGGTGAGTCTCATTTCGGGTCAACTGGACGGCATCTTCAGTGTGCTTCATTTGGCGGGATGGATCATCGGTGGGTTTTCCATCCTGGTGGGCGGTTTTGGCATCGCCAACATCATGTTCGTTTCGGTCAAGGAAAGGACCAAAATCATTGGCATCCAAAAGGCTATGGGAGCAAAGAACCGTTTCATCCTGCTGGAATTTCTGTTTGAAGCGACCATTCTTTCCCTGATCGGTGGATTGATCGGACTGTTGATCATCTACGGAGGAACCATTCTTGCCAAAGCTACCTTTGACTATGAATTCGTATTGACCATTTGGAACATCTTGCTGGGACTGGTCATCAGCATCACCATTGGTTTGATTGCCGGATTGGTTCCGGCCAGGTCCGCCTCCAAATTGGACCCGGTCACGGCCATGAACAGTGTTTAGTCCTTGCTCCAATCCTCCAATCCTTTCTTTTCCCTCCGGGGATCGGTTAGCCTACCGACCTCCTTTTGTCTTGTTTCAAGGACTGCCTGCATAATCTTGCATCATTTCTGCCAATGCCCGCAACTTTCAGGCGGTCAGATGCATCTTTTCTTAAATCTTATTTTGCATCGCCATGTCGGAGAATGAGGGCAATTCCTTTCCGGAACGGATGGGATACCGGGCTACTTTTGAAGCCAGTCGGTTGGAATCAGGATTCCTTTCCTTCGGATTGGGCCGAGTACTTGTCGAACACCGGGATCGCTACCTGGTTGCCTGCGAGGAGGGTGAGACGGAGGCGGAAGTGACCGGCAACCTCCGGTTCACTGCCGGGGATCGTCTGGACTTCCCCGTGGTAGGGGATTGGGTTGCCCTGACCTCTTTTGGCCAGGGAAGTGCCGTGATCCATGGTGTGCTCAGGCGAGACTCACTGCTTTCCCGGAAACACTCCGGAACGGGTCAGGTGATTCAGGCAATTGCCGCCAACGTAGACGAAGCATTCCTGGTACAGTCGGTCGACAGGGATTTCAACCTGAACAGGCTGGAGCGATACCTTACCATCTGCCATTCCGGCCGTGTAACACCCCGTATCTTGCTGACAAAGTGTGATCTGATCACCTCCGATCGATTGCAGGCCATGATTCTTGAAATCAGTGAAAGGCATCCGGCCATTGGAGTGGATGCCATCAGTTCGCTTACCGGTGATGGCCTTGAACCGCTCTACACAAAATTGGAAAAGGGTACTACCTATTGTCTGCTAGGTTCCTCAGGCGTTGGTAAATCGACTTTGATCAATCAGTTGGTGGGGCAATCGCTCATGCAGACGAAGGAGATCAGCAGCCATACCGGCAAAGGCCAACATACAACGAGTCACCGGGAATTGGTGCGCTTGCCCAATGGTGCATTGCTGATCGATAACCCCGGTATGCGTGAAATCGGAATGACAGAGACTTCGATGGCCTTGGATACGACCTTTGATCAGATCAAAAAGTGGGCGAATGACTGCAAATACGGAGACTGTAGCCATACAGGGGAAAAAGGATGCGCCGTCGCCAAGGCAGTGGAAAGGGGGGATCTTTCGGAAGCAGCTTACCTCAATTATCGGAAGCTGTCCAGGGAAGCCACCAGATTTGAGGCTTCTCATGCCGAGAGAAGAAAGAAAGAGCGGGATTTTGGCCGAATGGTGCATCATTATTTCAAGGAGCGCGGCAAGGAAAACGATTGACCTTGGGTCATTTAGATCAATACTTACCCTTCGTTACGACATTCTTGCTTCCATATCATTGGTTAACTGGATAAACTCATCGACAGACAGTTGTTCCGGCCGTTTGCAAAGAAGCGACTCTTCCAGTTCAACATATCTTGGGGTAAAGGCCTTCAAGCCGTTGCGAAGCATCTTGCGTCTTTGGTTGAAGGTCTGCTTGACGATTGATCTGAACAA
>JAJTBP010000133.1 GCA_021286825.1 Marinilabiliales bacterium
CGTCGTTCGCAACGAGCTTCAAACGGGCATCAGCTCCATGCTGGGAACGCCATTCCCTGAACTTCCGGATCACCCCTCAACTGTCAACCTCCTGGTCGGCCTGGGGGGAAGCTGTCAGGAACTTAGTTCGGGTGCCATCGTCAGTGCATTGAAAAAAGTCGGGACGGAAGGTTATCTGCTGAAGATGGTCCGGCAATCGGGCAAACAGCTGCTGGTCATTGCGGCCAACAGTGAAAAGGGATTGCTGTACGGAACCTACCGATTGTTGCTACAGATCAAATGCGGTACGGATCTCAACGGATTGTCCATCCGCTCCGCTCCCAAAATTAAGGTCCGGATTTTGAACCATTGGGACAATCTCAACGGCTCCATCGAAAGGGGTTATGCCGGCCAGTCACTCTGGAAATGGTCAGAACTACCCGACAAAAAGGATGCCCGCTACACCGATTATGCCAGGGCCAATGCCTCCATCGGCATCAATGCCACGGTCCTGAACAACGTGAATGCCAACCCTGAGATGCTGACACCCCCCTATCTGAAAAAGGTGGCTGCACTGGCCGACCTCTTCAGACCATATGGGATCAAGGTATTCCTCTCGGTAAAATTCAGTTCACCCATCAACATTGGAGGAATGGGCACCGCCGATCCACTCGATCCGGCCGTTCGGCAATGGTGGAAACAGAAGGTAACGGAGGTCTATTCATACATTCCGGACTTTGGCGGCTTTCTGGTAAAAGCCAACTCCGAAGGCCAGCCCGGACCCCAGAATTACCACCGAAGCCATGCCGATGGGGCCAACATGCTCGCAGAAGCCTTGCAACCCTTTGGCGGGATTGTGATGTGGCGGGCCTTCGTGTACGACAACAATGTCCCCGATGATCGGGCCAAACAGGCCTTGAACGAATTCAAACCCCTCGATGGCAAATTTGCCGCGAATGTTCTGGTTCAGGTAAAAAACGGAGCCATCGACTTTCAGCCACGTGAACCCTTTCACCCCATGTTTGGCATGATGCCGAAGACGCCGCTGATGATGGAGTTTCAGATCACGCAAGAATACCTGGGACAGTCGACCGATCTTTGCTATCTGGCACCGCTTTACAGGGAATGCCTCGAATCGGATACCTACGCAAGGGGAAAGCACTCCACGGTTTCGAAAGTAATAGACGGATCGCTGGAGCATCATGCCCTGACGGGGATAGCCGGAGTTGCCAACACCGGTGATGACCGCAACTGGACCGGCCATCTATTTGGCCAGGCCAACTGGTATGCATTCGGTCGACTGGCATGGAACCCGGAAGAGTCATCCGAGGGGATTGCTTCGGATTGGATCCGACTTACCCTTTCGATGGAACCGGAAGTGGTTTCAACCATTCAAAAGATCATGATGGGATCCCGGGAAAATGGGGTCAACTACATGACACCCCTGGGTCTGCACCACATCATGGGATACAATCATCACTTTGGACCGGCTCCCTGGGTGAACCGCGGAAGGGCCGACTGGACCTGCATCTATTACCACAAGGCAGACAGTGCCGGCATCGGATTTGACCGATCCCCAACCGGAAGCAATGCCACGGGCCAATATGCCCCCAAGGTGGGCAGGCGCTTCGCCGATCCATCCACCTGTCCGGAAAAATACCTGCTCTGGTTCCACCATCTGCCCTGGAATTACCAGATGAAATCCGGCCGCACACTCTGGGATGAACTCAACCTGCATTATGCCGACGGGGTAGCTGCCGTGGGTAGGATGGGATCGGAATGGCAATCCCTCCGGGGAAAGATCGACCCGGATCTCTTTGCTCAGGTGGCCCTGAAACTGGAGAAGCAGGAAAAGCTGGCCAGGTGGTGGCGAAATTCCTGCGTCCTCTATTTCCAGCAATATGCCCGAATGCCAATTCCTGAAGGAGTGCCTCAGCCGGATCAGACGCTGGAGGAGTGCAAAAAATTTGATTTCAAGGAGCTAAAATAGCCCCTGCTACAACAAAACAAAGGTCCGGAACCCATGGGATCCGGACCTTTAAATGTGTGCAGAAAGAACTGATGCTTTCCGTTACTTGAGAATCTTCGTGGTAAGGTTGCCGATGCTGGTTTCCAGAGCCTCCCAAGGTTTTCCATTCCCCTGGTTGTCGTCTTCCACAAAGGTCAACTTGGTTCCTGCGGTGGCCTTGGCAGCCAGGATCCGTTTGAAATCGATGACACCAGCACCCACACTGCAGATATCGTCCTTGATGACATCGAAGAAAGGAGCCTGCTTCGTCTTCATGTCCTTCAGATGGAGCAATTGGAAGCGACCCGGATATTTCTTGAACATCTCCACCGGATCCTGTCCGGCTTTGGTTGCCCAGAAAAGGTCGAGCTCCATGGTGATGAGGTCTTTGTCCATCTCCGGCATGAAAATATCGTAATAGGGGACCTTGCCATCCATCTTCTTGAATTCAAAGTTGTGGTTGTGGTAGCCAAATTGGACACCAACGCCCTTCATGATCTGGCCTACCTTGTTCCAGTCGCCGATCATCTTCTTGAATTTCTCGATGGTGCGGTCTTCATCGTTCACCCAGGGTTGGATACAATATTTCACGCCCAGGGCTGCATGAGCATCTGCCATCAATTTGGCGGTATCCATGGTAATTCCTTTGGACTCAACCGCGGCATGGCTACTGATCACCACCATACCCAGATCACTCACCATTTTTTTGAATTCAAGCGGTTTCTTGCCGTAGAATTTTCCCTCTCCATAACCAGCCAACTCCAGATTCCTGAATCCCAAATCCGAAAGTTTCTTCAAGGATCCAGCCAGGTCGGCAGTCATGGCATCGCGAATGGTATAAAGCTGCAAGCCTACACCAAATTTTTTCCTGTCTTCAGAGATACCTGCCTGTGCAGCATAAGATCCCATCAGCATCAATCCAACGGAACCAGCGGCAGAAATCTTCAAAAAATCTCTTCTGTTTTTCATGATCTCAATCTATTTGTGATAAAAAAAATGTTTTGCTCCCGAGTATAAAGGTAATACTCTCACGCAAAGCATCAAAAAGAAGCGGACAAAAAAAATCGATGCCTGACAATCAAAAAGCTGGTCGTCAGAGGTGTGACCAACTCCATGTAAAACGCACGGGTCAAGCGGTGGTACGGAAGATCAGGACCCGGAATCCCGCTTCCTCAGGTGGAACAATTTCTCGATCTGATGGATGAAGAGCAAAACAAAGAGTATCTGGAAAGGCAACACAGCCGTCTCTGCCGGAAGTCCCAGAAAGGTGAACCGACTTTCACTGGCTACCGAACTGAGGAAAAGGCCAAAACCACTTCCCAGAATGAAGAAAAACCACGACAGTCGGATCGATTGAACAAAAGAGTGACGGCTCTTTTCCCTGTTGACAATTTCCGACATCAATCGCTCCTCAAAATCCACGAAGGGCATTGAATCAGACGAGCGCATCATCAGCTCCCGGATTAGTTTCTCTTCTTCTTCCTGCTTCATCTGCGAATGGGATTAAATTCTGTTTTCAACAATGGGCCCACGATGCCCAAAAGATGCTTTCTTGCACGATGGAGGATCACCTTTACGTTGCCTTCCGACCATCCGGTGATCCCGGCAATCTCTCTAATTCCTTCTCCTTCAAAATAGAACAGTTGCAGGACAAGGCTTTCACGGGATTCCATCCTGGAGAGAGCGTCCCGAACAAGCAGGTGTTTCTCCTCCTCATCCAGTCCCAGGAAATGGGCATCGGCATCCTCGATATCACCCGCCATTCCATCCCGCAACAAGCTTGGAGCGGATTTGGATTGGCGCACCTTCTTAAAAGCTTCGTTCACCAGAATCTTGTAAAACCATGTTTTAAAAACCGCATCCCCCCTGAAGGAGGAGAGATGCTCATAGGCCTTGATAAAAGCCTCTTGCACGACCTCTTCAGCTTCATATTCATTTTTGACGACAGAAAGGGCAACGGAAAAGGCCAGGTCTTTGTATTTTCTGATCAAAAACCTGAAATCTTCCCTGTTCCCCTTCAGTACATTCCGGATATAAAGCTGATCCATCGGCCAGCCTCAATCTTTCTGTCTTTCGAGCAGGACAGCCACTACGGCACCTCCCCCTCCAAAAACCATCATCAGTCCGATAGCCAGCATGGCGGCAACCGCATTATTTCTCAGAGGCTCATAGTTCAGGCCCAGAATGGTGCTCAGAAAGAGTCCCAATCCCATGCCAAAGAAGATCATCCCCAACTTCATCCAGGGAAAACGCAGCTTGAATTGCCGAACCTTGAAAATCTCAGATACATCTGCATTTTTCTCAATCAGGGCCATTCGCTCCTTGTTGCGGGCCTGAAGGTAAAAGTACCAGCTCAGGGATACCGAAGAAAAAAACGCCAGCCAGACAATCATCACACTAAAACCATCCATAACAATCTTGTTTAAGTTTACCGTTTTGATCCGCATCTCTTCAAAAGGTTACAGGGGGATACCCAAAATGTATGGGGTCCCCTTTCAAACAAAAATGGGGTGGAAATCCGCGGATTCCTACCCCATCTCCATCCAGCCCAAACATCCGGCTGGAAGACTCATTCGTCCTAGAGTGCTTTGATCTGTTTCTCGCAAGCCTCTTTCACCTGTTTGGCCTTATCATCGGCAGGATTCAGTTCCAGTGCCTTGTCAAGGGCGGGAATCGCAGCGCTAAACTCCTTCTTGGCTTTGGCAATCTCAGCCTTGTATCCCGGATCGTTGGCATCCTTGAACTTTTTGGCATTGACCTTGTCTACTGCAGCTTTCAGAATGCCATTCCCTGCGTTGAAATGGGCAATGGCTTCACTGAAACTGTTCCGGGCAATCTCTCCTTTGAACTTGGCACTTTCCGGAAATTTGGCTATCCCGTCTGCCAGAACCTTCTGGTAACTGTCCGTGTTTTTTTGGATCTTGTAGATAATCAATTCGTTGAACAACGCATCCTCCGGCTTGAAATTGTTGGCAGCACACATGTCAAAGTACTTGAGGGCCTTGTCTAAGTCCTTCAATTGAAAGGCACAAAAAGCCATGTTGTAATACATACCAAAATCCTTGGCTGCATCTCCCCATGCGGCAGCTGCCTTTTCATAGTTTTCGATGGCCTTGGCATAATCTTTTGCCTTCATGGCATCATTGCCGGCATTTTGCAATTTGATGTTCTCTTGTGCAAACAGGCTTCCAACAAGAAGCGAAAAAGCCAGAAACAGGACGGTTCTCTTCATACCATTTAAAATTTAAGTAGTTAGATACAATTATTATCAAAAAGATCTCATTCCGGTGAAGTTTCAGGCCAGTGTCCCGAAGGATCCAAACCCTTGATAACGGTTGCTTCCCAATGCCACAGGATAGCCCCGCTCCGATTTCAAAGCTAAAAATATTTTTTTCAGAAACAAATATGTTGACAATTTTTTGCCTGTCGGCGGATCGCCATAAGGATAATTGCATCAAGGATTTGCAACCATCTTGATCCCGAAGGAGACGATGTTTGCATCCAATCCGTCGTTGCGTGCATAATGACTGAAACGGATGTTGGCATTCTTGAAGCCGATCCCCGCCACCCGCAGCTTACCAAAGATGTCGGTGTAGTTCAAGGCAAGGCTGTATTGCATGCTGTTGAATTTCGACAAGTCATAGTCGGAAGTATAATAGCTCTCCGTTGAGAGATGCTTCTCGAATGGGGCAAAATAGTCGACTTGATTCTGCGTGTAATAGCGCAAGGATGGGGTAAGCGAAAAAGCCTGGCTGAACCGCACCGGAAGATCCAGACTGACGGTATGGGCACGCAATCCCCAATTGTCGTAATAGTAACGGTAATAACTCCGAAGTACCAACCACTCGTTGATGTAGTAATTCAGCCGGGCTCCCACCGGAAATTTATACCGGCTTTGCGGCAGCCGCTCAATGTCGTCGGCAAGCTGATAGACCCCATGGTTGTCGGGTGTGGTGTAGATGGGGATATCACTGACCGTTCCAATGTAATAATTGGGTTTGTCGGCGAAATAGATTCGGTGGTAAGGTGTCGACAACATCCCTTGCTGCACCACCAGGTCAAAGAAGAAGGCTGCCTGCAGTTTGGGTGTCATGATCTGGGAAGCAAAGAAGGAGAGGGTATAAGAATTTCTTCCCTTCGAATTCCACGCCTTGAATGCCGATGGCAAATAGGCTGTCGTTGCCGTTCCGCTTTGATCATAGACCTTGATCCCATTGAAATAACCACTGTTCTGGAAATTGGATCCATAATCCATGTACTCCCGGAGTTCGGTCGGATAGATCGGCTTCCAGGTATCCAGAAAGAGACTCCCCTTCAAACCGATCTCCGTATTTTTGTCATTGAACAGATGGGTCACATTTCCCCCCAATCCGAACGACACATAGTCGAACTCTTTGGAGGCATACACATTCGATCCCCAGATGAAATCCCTGGAGTCAGAGCTATGGCTGTAATCGGCATGCACAAATTTCAACACGTCGTGTCGGGAGGCTCCCGTCGAGGCAAGCCAGGGTGTCCCAATCGTCTTGTAGGTAGTGGGGGTCGATCCCGTGGTTGTCGGAGGAGTGATGGTGATGCCTCCCCTGGAGGCTCCTGTGATTGCCGGAGTGATCGTCGTGCTCTTGTAGGTGGATGGGACAGAATGAAAGGGGTTGATGTTGCTGGATGAGGCCGAAGTATAAGCTGAAATTCCTGCGTCAACCGTCAACACGTCGTTGTAATTCAGCGGCATGCTGACCACAAGGGTAGGCGTACCGTTGGTGAGATTTTCGGTGCCGATCCCCCCATTGACCGGGGAATGGACACCATCCTGCTGGTAAAGGCTCATCAGAAGATCAACCTCCGTGCTTTCCAGAACCTTCTTCCGATAAGTCTTGGTAGAATCGGCCACTTGTGCCTGAAGCCATCCCGCCACAAATAGCAGCATGACAAGAAAAGTTACGTGCTTACTCATGTTCGAAGGTTAATTGCAACCACATCCGCCACCTGTTTTGCCACCATTGGCTCCCGATGCCCCTTCCCGGTAAACCTGAAAATTGTTTTCAAACCGCTCATTGGGGTTGGAAGACAACTTCATGTCTGCATCGTTCAGATAAACCTTTTTGTACTCTTTGACCGCTACGCAAGAGGAGAGCATTCCAAAAGCAAGCAGCATCAAACCCAATTTGATGATCTTATTCATTTTGTTACTGGTTTCAGGTTGATGTGGTCTGATCTGTAGATCTTTCCCTTTTCATCCACTACAATGTACTCAATGCCTTTGAGTTGCTTGATGAGATCGAGACCGATATCCGTTCCCATCACAAAAATTGCCTTGGTCAAAGCCGTCGAAAGCTCGCAATTTGGACCAAAAAGTGTGACACTTGCCACTCCATGTACCGGCCAGCCGGTCCGCGGATCGATGATGTGGGTATAACGGATACCATTGAATTCAACGTAGTTCTCATAATTGCCCGAAGTACCGATGGCGTGACCATCAAATTCGAACCACGAAAAGACCTTATCCTTGTTGAATGGATTGGTGATGCCGATGACCCAGGGTTTCCCATCGGGCTGTTTCCCCCAGGCAACTATATCGCCCGATGCATTCACGATGCCGCCAGGAACACCCATGGATTTGAGCAGGGCCGCTGCCTTGTCGGCACCATATCCCTTGCCGATCCCACCGAAACCGATTTTCATCCCTTTCTTCCGGAGAAAAATGGTCTGTTCTTTTTCATTCAATTCGATGTTCTTGTACCCCACCGCCGATACGGCAGCAGCCACTTCTGCCTCTGTTGGAAGCCGTTTCATGCTGCCGTCAAATTTCCAGATTTGATTCATCCCGGCCCAGGAAACATCAAAGGCCCCTTCGGTCAGATCCGATATACGAATACTCCTGACAACCAGGTCGTAAACCTCTTTGTCCACTTTGACCGGTCCAATCCCGGCCTGACGGTTCACGGCAGAAACCTGCGTAGTGGAGTCCCATTCCGAAATCAGCTTCTCGATGCGCGTCACTTCACCGGCTGCCAGATCAATGAAACGGTCGCCTTCTGCACGAGAGTTGGCTACTACCGTTATCTCAAAATGACAACCCATCAGCACAAGGGCCCTGGAATATTTTTCCTGAGCAGCCGTCAGCATGGGCAGCAAGGCAAGGAGTATCAGGAGAAATTTCACGGATGAGATGCAGTTAGGGATTGTAAAAGAGAGACATACTCAACCGGGGAGATGCTTTTGTACCCGGTGGTTCCCAGCACCTTTCCTGCTTTATCCAGCAAGAGGACCAACGGGAACAGACCTTGCCTGTTGTAAGTCTCGGCCAGTTTGTCATTTTGGGCCTGCTGGTCAGGCGAAAGGGCATTGGCCTTCCTTTTGGGAAAATCGGCCCTCAGAAGGACCAGGTGATTCTGGGCATAGGCCCCAAATTCCGGTGATTCCCAAATGCTCTTTTCCAGCTTCATGCAAGGAATGCACCAATCTGAACCGGAAAAATTCAGCAAAATAATCTTGCCTTCCTTTTCCGCACGACTCTTCGCTACAGCAAAATCAGTTTCCCATTGCTGGGCCGATACAATCCAGGCAAAGAAAAGTCCGGCACATGTCAACATCCATTTTTTCATCGGTCACAATTGGATTTATGATGTTTCGAATAATTACAGCTATTAAAAACAAATTGTTTCGTATAAACAGTTTTTTGTTGTCATTTGCATGTAATATTAACAATATTTAATCACATTGATACATTTTCTGCCAAATTAGCAAATATTTGTTAAAATGAATTTTCACAAGTATCCGCCCTGTTTCCGAATTTTACGCAAAAGATGAACATTTCCGGTGCTGATCTGTTATCTTACATCTATGATTCGTCATATGTTTCTCCCTTAGAAACGTGCATCAGTCAATCCCGCGAATAATTCAGCAGAAATGGAAATTTTCTCAACAGAAATTATTCGCTGTAAATGATTATAGGATAACTTTGAGCCTTACCTTTTGCCTGAAATCCTGATCAAGACCGTAAGACATGTCCATGAGAAAATGGGATTCCATCCATAGTCGCATCAACCTGTTGCTCCACCTGCTGGGGCTCGTCTCCCTTTTGTTGTTGCTGAAAATGGTGCTAACCCTCAACAAGCAGGAGAAACTGATCCTGACCGAATCCAACAAGCAGTTCACCAATGAGGTAACCTCGCTCCTCGACAACAAGACCGAGGTCTTGCGGCAGGTTGCCAATGACTATACCTTCTGGAATGATTTCGTTGACCACGTAAAAGAACCTTCCAGGCAATGGTTTCTCGACAACATCACAACTTTGATCAAATCCTACAAGGTGGATTGGGTGGCTGTTTACGGTGCCGATTTCAAACTATTGCATGAAGATTCCCGGTCTATGACTGATGTCCATCCCTACATAACGGATGAAATACTGAAGAGTCTGCACCAAAAAAGGTTTCGCAACTTTTTCCTGCGGACACCCATCGGGTTAATTGAGATTGCATCGGCTT
>JAJTBP010000134.1 GCA_021286825.1 Marinilabiliales bacterium
GTCATGTCCCGGATTGGCCTCAACGGCTACGATGTCGCCGGGTTTTAGTTGAATCTCGTTGACATTTCTAAAATAATCCTTGCGGGTGTTTTTGAAACGAACTTCAATGACATCGTTGGGATTGATGGTATTGGGCACATCGTGCAGCCAATTGTATACCGTCAGTTTGGGGCAACACCTGGGTTGTGCAGTACCCGGACCGCCGCGTACCGATTTATGGATGGGGTTCATTCGCTATCTTTTTATCTATATTCACCGGCACACACAAATGATGGGCCGGATCGCAATGTTGGAAAAATATCCGTCGGGTTTTCATTGCCCCGGGATCTCAATTTCTGAGAGCCCTTTTTCGGGACAGCAAAGGTTTCACACCTTGCACCCAACCAGAACGTGCTGCAAAAGTAGTGATTTTTACGGTGAACCGTCATTCCTGATCACGCCCTCGCATCTGTCGCCTAAAAATAGCAAAAAAGAGACAATCGCAAAAGAGGTCAGACCCTGATCAGTTTGGAGACTTTTAGGGCAAGATCGGTAAAGATGACCTTGGCGTTCCCGTTGGAGGCAATGTCTCGTAGTCCCTTTTCAAATTCGCTGAAGAGATGGATGACATTTCTTTCGTGGATGAAGGGTGCAAATCGGGTTGAGAACCGTTCTTCCGCTTCGTCCATTGCAACCAGTTCGGGTTTTTTCAGGTTGGAGAGGAAGTTGTTACGGGTAAACTCTCCACAGTAGCGAAGAAATCCGATCTGACGGGTCCTGCCGATCGAAGCCATTTCATCTGCCCAGGAAAGCAGCTCCATCAGGTTGCGTGCATAGCCTGAGCGCATGAGTCCGGCATATTGGTTGTGGTTAAACCTTCGGGCCTCATCTTCCTGAAGAAATTCCTCTGCCAGAATATAATTGCCATTCGCAATACGTGCCAGAACGGCGGGGTTGCTTTCTGCTGCGCCAGGCAACAAGGAGAGGGCTGCAGCCAGGTCTGACTCCTCAATTTTTGGGATGCGGATGGTCTGACAACGGGAGCGGATGGTCCCTAGCAACCTTTGTTCCTCTTCGCTGACCAGAATAAAGAGTGTATTTTCAGGTGGTTCCTCCAGTATCTTCAGGATCTTGTTGGCACAGGTAAGGTGCATGGTTTCGGGTAACCAGATGATGGAGATCTTGAAATCTGCTTCGTATGGTTTCTTGTTCAGTTTTTGAATGATCTCGGAGGCCTCTTCCACGTAGATCATCCCCTGTTTGTTCTCTTCTGCGATCAGCTGGTTCCATTTCTCATAGGCGGGATAGGGATTGCGGATGAAATATTCCCTCCACCGCACCATGTAATCACTACTGACCGGCTTGCTGATCGATTGGGTTTTGATGACCGGGATGGTAAAATGCAGATCGGGATGGATCAGTTTCTTAAATTTCAAGCAGCTGCTGCAGGTTCCGCATGCATCTTCATCCATTTTGTTTTTGCAGGAGATGTATTGGGCAAAGGCAACGGCAACAGCCAGTTTCCCGTTTCCGGGAGGGCCCAGAAACAGCATGGCATGAGGCACCCGCTGTTCTTTGACGAGCTGGATGAGCATGGATTTGACAGCGTGCTGTCCGATGATTTCACGAAATTGCATGCGCGAACCTAAATGGGATAAGAGACCAAAAATGAGTAGCCCCTCAAAAGTATACAATTTCCGGAAATGAGCAGAACGGCCCGGAAGGGTTCCCCGAATTAGTAATAAATTAACAAAAAATGGTCCCTTATCAGGCAGATTTACACTATCTTTGAGCTTCTCAAAAAACTCTAATTGCAACGATATGCAGACTATTGAAACTTATGACTTTTCAGGTAAGAAAGCCCTGATCAGGGTCGACTTCAACGTTCCGCTCAATGAGCAGTTTGAAATCACCGACGATACCCGTATGACTGCTGCCTTGCCTACCCTCAACACCATTCTTGCAAAAGGAGGTGCTGTGATCGTCATGTCTCACCTTGGCCGACCGAAGAAAGGCCCGGAAGATAAATTCTCCCTCAGGCATCTGGTACCCCATCTGAGCGCCCTGCTGGGTGGCAAAGAGGTAAAGATGGCGCCGGACTGTATTGGCGAGGCTACAAAAGCCATGGCTGCTGCATTGAAACCCGGTGAAGTCCTTGTTCTCGAGAACCTTCGTTTTCATCCGGAAGAAGAGGGCGGAGATGAGGAATTCGCACGTCAATTGTCTGAACTGGGCGATGTTTGGGTGAATGATGCATTTGGCACTGCACACAGGGCACATGCCTCCACGGCAGTGATGGCCAAATTCTTCCCCCATGACAAGCTCTTCGGATTGCTGGTAGCCAGCGAAGTAGAAAGCCTGGATAAGGTACTGAAGGCACCGAAGCGTCCCTTCACAGCCATCATGGGTGGTTCCAAAGTCTCTTCCAAAATTACGATCATCGAGAATCTGCTCAACTCGGTCGACCACCTCATCATTGGCGGAGGTATGACCTATACCTTTGTTAAGGCCCAGGGAGGCAAGATTGGTGGTTCCATTTGTGAAGACGATTATCTGGAACTTGCCAAAGAATTACTGAAGAAAGCAGAAGCCAAAGGGGTGAAATTCCACTTCGCCGTAGATGTTCTGGAAGCAGATGCTTTTGCTGAAACTGCCAACACCAAGGTTGTTCCTGCCAATGCCATCGACGACAATTGGTCGGGCCTGGATGTTGGACCGGAAACCATCCGCAATTTCAGCAAAGTGATCAGCGAATCCAATACCATCCTTTGGAATGGACCGGTTGGCGTGTTTGAAATGGACAAATTTGCCGGTGGTACCAAAGCCATTGGGGAAGCCATTGCAACAGCTACTGCAAAGGGTGCCTTCTCTCTTGTGGGAGGTGGTGACTCCGTAGCAGCCGTCAATAAATTTGGATTGGCAGAAAAGGTATCCTACATCTCCACCGCAGGCGGTGCCATGCTGGAATACCTCGAAGGCCGCGTCCTTCCTGGAATCGCAGCGGTGCAAGAATAATCGGCTATTCTTCGTATCCCATTCATTCTTCGGGTGCAGTATCCAACTGCACCCGATTTTTTTTAGATTTGCTCCATCATCGCATTTTTAGCATCCCCATGTCCCAATTGGAAACTACAGAATGGCAGGTAATTCTTAATCCCCATGCAGGGGGTGGAAAGGGTTCCCATGATGGCAAAAAGATCGAACGATTGTTGCAGCAGGCGGGATTGCCCTATCACCTTTCGGTTTCATCGTATGCCGGACATGCGGTAGAACTTGCCCGGGAACTGGTGCAAAAGGGATGCCATCATTTCATTGTGGCCGGAGGTGACGGCACGTTGAACGAAGTGGTCAATGGCATTTTTCTGGCAGATCCGGGTCATCTGGACCAGATCACCTTGGGGATGATCCCGGTTGGGACGGGTAACGACTGGATCAAAACCTTTGGTATCCCGGACCACTATGCCCAATCGATTGAGATCATCCGGGCCGGCAAGAGTGTCAAGCAGGATGTGGGAGAGATCCTTTGTACCTTGGGCGAAAAAAGCACCCTCCGCTATTTTGTGAACATTGCCGGATTTGGCTTCGATGCCTTGGTTGCCAAGAATGCAAATGAACTAAAATCGAAAGGAATATCGGGCATAAGGGTTTACATCCAAAGTCTGTTGTCGGGTTATTTCCATTACCACAGCCGAAAACTCAGGTTCACCATTGATGGGATCCTGCATGAAGTGAACCTGTTCAGTGCCAGCATTGGCATCGGGAAATTTAATGGCGGAGGCATGATGCAGGTTCCACAAGCCCATCCACTGAAAGGTTCCTTTCACATCACCATTATCCGTAAGATTGGCATCTGGGGAATCGTGACCAACTTCAAAGGGCTTTACTCCGGCGAATTTATCCGCGACAAAAGGGTCTCCACCCATGTTGGGAAAGAGGTTCAACTGCAAGCCGAATACCCCATTCAAGGCGAAGCAGACGGTGAGAACCTGGGACTCGGCCATTTCACCCTCAAGATCCTTCCGCAACGTCTAAACGTCATCTACGGCTCTGACAGATTCCTGGGATCGGAGTAATCAACCTCTCTCAGTCCGGCTATTCCACCGAATATTCCACGCTGACCACCACACGAACCTTCTTCACCAGGTCGTTAACTCCTGCGGCAAATCCCCCTTCGGCTTGTCCGGACAAGGATTCATCCCTGTCCATGACGGTAAACAACCCTTGATTGGCCTTCTTGAGTTTGCCGAGACGGGTACTGCTCTCCTTGGCGAATTGAACGGCCGCATTGTGCGCGTTGCGGGTGGCATCCGTCAACATTGCCGGCTTGATTTCGCCCAGTTTGGTGTAGTAGTAGCGAACGGCTCCCTGATATTCGTTCCTGTTGCTCAGCATGACGCCCCTTCTGAGCAACTCATCGGTCATCCGGCTCACTTTTTCAATCAGCTCTACCTGGTTGCTCCTGACTTGCAAGATGTTGTCTATGATGAAACGATAACTGATCACCGCATTGCCGGCTTCGTACTCCTGTGCTTTTTTGTCGTTGACAATCAGATCCTTCTGAATGATCTCCTCCGGTTTGAATCCATTCTCTTTCAGAAATTCCACCACTTTCCCTTTCATGGCTTCCATTGCTTTGCTACCGGCAGCTAGATCGTTATCGGCGATTCGGGTGCGGATGGTCCAGACAGCCAGATCCGATTGCACCTCACGTTCGGAGAATCCCTTGACGGAGATGGATCTGTCTTCCTTCCTGAATCGTTGCAAAGACCGGCCAAGGATCAGTCCGTGCAGTGCGAGACCGATGATGGCTACTACCACCAGGGTCGTTGTGACTTTGCTGTTCATGACTTCAATTTTGAAAATTTTGGTTTATCGTACGGTTACATCTCGTGTGACCTTTGGAGAAACGACCCTTCATCCGATCCGCACAGATTTCAATTTGCGCAGGTAATCGGCATCGATCCACGCTCCCAATCCGATTCCATCCGGAAGTGCAATGTTCCCATTCCTGCCATATTGAATTCCTCCACTTACCGGGTCCTCAGTAAACATCAGTGGTGTGTCAAAATCAAAATAAATGATGTTGGGACTTTTAAGCGCAAGGTGGGCAGAAGCTGTAAAACCCAACCTGGATTCCAGGAATCCCCCAACCTGAAGCTCCATTTCGGCTTCTTCTGCCAATTCTATGATCTTCAGCGCCTTAAACAATCCACCTGATTTACCCAGTTTGATGTTCAACTGGTCACAGGCCCCGAGGTGGATCAAACGGGCTGCATCATGGTGGTCATTGCAGGATTCGTCTGCCATCAGGGGAATAAGACTTTGCTGCCGGACTGCCGGTAGCTCCAGAAAGTTCCATTTGGGAATGGGCTCTTCACAGTGCTCGATGCCAAACGGATGCAGATCCCGCAGCAGACGGATGGCCGTGGCAGTATCCCAACCCTGGTTGGCATCAATCCGTAGGGGAATATCGGGCCCGACGGCTGTCCGAATTTTACCGACCCGCTCCATATCCCTTTCATAACTTCCCCCCAATTTGATCTTGATGACCGGAAAGCCTGCCCGGACTATTTTCAAGGCATCCTCTGCCATCTTGGAGGGTTCATCCAGGCTGACGGTATAGTCTGTGGCCATCTCTTTACCTGCCTTGCCTCCCAGAAAAGCATACAACGGAAGCTTTGCCTTTTGGGCTGCGATGTCATACAGGGCAATGTCGAAGGCACTTTTGATGCAACTGTTGCCATAGATTACCTTATCCAACCACTCGGTACACAATTCAATCTGTAAAGGATCCTGGCCCATCAATGCCGTGGCCAGATAACGACCCACCACCATGCAGGTCTCCATCGATTCCCCATGAATGGGCATGAATGGGCTGCATTCTCCAAATCCGGAAAGGCCCTCGTCGGTTCGGATGACGACCACTACATTTTCGGCATATTCGAAGCTTCCCAGAGAGATAACAAATGGCTCCTTCAGCTTTACCGGCATTTCGTACAATTCTATGGCAACAATTTTCATCGGAATGGGGTTATCAGATTTTATGGTTGGCTGCATTCAGCCGTTGATGCTATTTCTCGCCCGCGGTAAACAGGGTCCAGGGCATGGTGGGGCGATCGGTTAGCAGGCCTTTCATCCATTCGTATTGCGGATGGGCCTTCAGGAAGCGATCCGCATAAAAAGGTTTTCCACAGGCAGAGCCCCATCTGGCGATGAAAGACATTCTGGCCACCATCCCTGCATCCACGACCTTCCCGTCGATCGTTCCTTCCGGGAAATAAGGAGCCGAAGGTCCGGAAAGTTCATCAAAGAGATCCCAGTGACCACACAGTGTTCTTCCCCCTGCCTTCTTACGCTTCAGGAAAACGTCATAGTGATCCGCCTCGAATGCCATTCCCTTTTTCAGATCAATTTTACCCGGATATTTTCTCATCAGCTCCTTCCAGCGTACCCGCCTAGCCACCGAAGAGTTTCGGATATCCGTTTCATTGGCATGGGTTTCAAACCGGAGGATCTTGTTGTTTTCCACCACATTGGATCCCACAAAATAGCCATCCTTCTTGCACTCAAAGGAGGAGAATTTCAGTCCAAGTTCCAACCTTGCAATCTCATTGGTATGGATGTCCCCCAAAAGCCAGGCATTGGCATACCCCCCGTTGTTTCCCCGCTTCATGATCTCACACCATTCACGAATGTTGCCGGCATCCTGGGTAGCCCTACGCATCCGGCAAAACTCTGGGATCCCATGGGCATCAAAGCCATGAAACCAACCGAGGGTGGTTTCGGATCCCACCAGACCGGCATCTGTCATGAAGAAATCGGTCATGCTGTGGATAAATCCTGCACAAGACTGCATCAGGATCCTGTGACCTTGGGCAGGTAACAAGTCCAGCACCAGGTTGGCCGGCGGATTGATGTATTGATCCATCGTATTGTGTCCTAGGACGATCTTGCCGTCTTTGGTCATGGATCCTGTGGCGATGAAGGAACTACAGGCTTCGCGAGGCGGCTCCTGGTAATTGGATTGTACCGAATCCTTGACGATCGGCCACCAGTTGCCGATAAGTTCGGCATAACCATTGAGGCCTATGATTTCGTTGACTGAACAGTTCTCTCCTGCGACTTTCATTCCCTCTACGATTCCCTCCATCTCCATCTGATTCTCCCCATCGACTCCCGGAGCGAGCATTTCACCGGCTTTGGCAACATACCACGACCACTCCATCCCTGTGGTGTATTCCCATCTTGCTTTGAGCAGCCTGAGATTCTCCCTGATTTCGGAGGCCATCAGAAAGCCATGCTGAAATCCCATATCCCGGGCGTTCCCCTCAAGATGGAGATAGAGCCAACCCTTGCGGGCATGTTTTTCGGCTTTTTCCAGTCGTTTGTTTTGGTCGGAGGAGAGTTGTGGCCACCGCTCCCCTTTACCTGTCAGCGTGCTGAACGAAAGGAGCATCAAAAGAAATAGGGAGATCAGTCTCATGCATTTACGGTTAAGTAGTCAAAGTTAATTTTAATTCGGCACATAGCGAAGCTGCCCGTTTGCCGGACATGAAAATCTGTCGCAAAGGGGATCCCGGATTGCCGGATTATCCTTAAGTTCACATCCATGAAAGCAATCCCTCTTCTCTTCGTTCTACTGCTCATCTCCTTGACTGGCACCCTGGCTACTGCAGGCGAAAAACCGGTGAACAAAGGCAAGATCGCACTCACCTTTGACGCCTGTATGACCACCGGGATGCAGAACAAACTGTTGAAAGGGGAATACAAATCCCTTTGCAACAAAGCCCTTCTGGATTTCCTCCGCAGTGAAAAAGTTGCTGCCACCCTGTTTATCTCGGGGTTGTGGGCAGAAAGTTATCCGGAATTGACAAAGGAACTGGCCTCGGATCCGCTGTTTGAGATGGGCAACCATTCCTACAGTCACCGTAGCTTTGCAACCGACTGTTACGGATTGGCGACTCTCAAAAAGGAGGAAAAAGAGCCAGAGGTTGCCCGTTCCCAGGAGGTCCTGTTTCGCCTCACGGGGAGAAAACCGCTGTTGTTCCGTTTTCCGGGAGGCTGTTTTGAAAACGAAGACCTGCAGCTGTTGAAAAAATATGGATTAACGACCGTGGGATGGACCTTTGCAAGCGGAGATGCATTCAATCCGGATGAGGAAGCCATCGTTCAAAATGTACTTTCGAAAATCAGACCCGGAGCCATCGTCGTTTTCCACCTGATGGGCGGGAAATATGCTCCTAAGACAGAAGAGGTTATCCGTAAGATCATCCCGGAACTCCGAAAGCGCGGATACTCGCTTGTTAAAGTTTCTGATTTGAAATGAAATTCGTTACAAAAAAAAAGCGCGTTTCTTTGCTTTTTCCTCCTGAACCTGTTTCCTTTGTAATCATAATTCTCTGTCAAACTTAAAACAGATTTTACCATGAAAAAGATTCTTGCAATTCTGATGATGGTTTGTTTCTGTGCCATGGTTGTTGAGGCACAAACGGCAAAACCAGCCAAGAAAGCTGCTACCGAAACCAAAGCTGCCAAGGCTGCCCCGGCCGCCAAAGCTGCTGCTGCACCCGCCGCTAAACCAGCTGCCGCCCCAGCTGCCGGTCCGACGAAGATGGTACGCCCGACATGCGCTACAAAGCCAACAAAGAGGCAGCCAAAGCTGCTCCGGCCGGACCTACCAAAAAAGATGGCACACCCGATATGCGCTACAAAGCGAACAAGGAGGCGGCTGCCAAAAAGAAATAATCCCTTCCGGGATCAGGAAAGGGTTCATCTTCGGGTGGGCCCTTTTTTTTTGCCCATCCGTCACAATTCAATGGATTGTCGTAATTTAGTCCGCACGATTTCAACGAAATAACTACTATGAAACATCTGACACTCCTACTGGCCGGATGGCTACTGGCTGGGTCCCTATTTGCCAAACAGTTGTCCAAAGAGAAGCAGCCGGTCGACAAGGTGGATCTTTTTATTGGAACTTCCAACTCCCGATGGATGCTGGGACCCTATGCCTCCGTTCCCTACGGGATGGTCCAGCTCGGACCGGACAATCAAACGGCCGGGTGGATGGGCGGATATGAATATTCGATCCAGAATGTCTCGGGATTCAGTCACATCCATGCCTGGACCATGTCGGGATTACGTGTCATGCCGGCCATGCAGGACTTCACCAAGAGTGATGGGGCAAGCGACCGTCCTTACCGGGGAGGAAGTGCCGGATACCATTCGCGGATCGACAAGAGCACCGAAAAAGCCACTCCCGGGTACTACTCCTGCTATCTGTATGATGCCTATTGCAAGGCAGAGATGACGGCAACCACCCATTGCGGATTCCATCGCTATACCTTTGACAAGGAGGGAAATGGACGCATCATCCTGGCGCTGAAGTTCCCAGCAGAGGATCAGGCAGAGATCCTGGATGCGAAGATTACCAAGGTCTCTGATCATCTGGTGGAAGGATATGCCAATACCATCGTTCCCACCACCCA
>JAJTBP010000135.1 GCA_021286825.1 Marinilabiliales bacterium
CGTTGTAGATGGATGCCCTGAAGCCCCCTACACTCCTGTGTCCTTCAATGCCGAGGATGTTGTTTGCCTTGGCCATGGCCTGGAAATCTTTTTCAAGGTGTTCCAAACCTTCTGCCATGATGAAGGTAACATTCATCCGTGAGCGGTCGGCCGGATCCGGAACGGTACAACGGAACATGCTGTTGCGGTCAATCTCGTCATACAACAGTTTCGCTTTGGCAATGTTTCGGGCCTCCATAGCTGCCAATCCGCCATTCTCCTTGAGCCAGGTCAGTGTCTGCAGGGCTGCAAAGACCGGGAGGCAGGGAGGCGTATTGAACATGGATTCCTTCTCGATGTGTGTCTGGTAGTTGATCATGGTTGGGATGGGACGTCCGGTTTTTCCCAGTACATCCTTCTTCACGATGACCAGGGTAACACCTGCGGGTGCCAGATTCTTCTGGGCTCCGGCATAGATTACCGCGTATTTGGAAACATCCATCGGGCGACTGAAGATATCGGATGACATATCGGCAACGAGCGGAACAGGCGAATCAAGGTCCGCAAGCAGTTCGGTACCGTAAATGGTATTGTTCGTGGTGATGTGCAGATAATCAAGATCACCGGGAATTGCATATCCTTTGGGGATGTAGTTGAAATTTTTATCCTTGGATGAGGCAACTTCAACTACCTCACCAAAGAACTTCCCTTCTTTGATGGCGGCGGTGGCCCAAACTCCGGTGTTGACATAACCGGCTTTGGTCTTCATGAGGTTGTAAGGAGCCATGTAAAACTGAGTGCTGGCCCCACCCTGAAGGAAGAGCACTTCATAACCTTCCGGCACATTGAGCAATTCTTTAACCAGCGAGATGGCCTGGTCCATGACCGCAACAAATTCCTTGCTTCGGTGGGAGATCTCCATCACTGACAAAGTAGTGCCTGCGAAATTGATCACTGCTTCGGCAGTCTTTTGAATCGTAAATTCGGGAAGAATTGAGGGTCCCGCGTAAAAATTATGCTTCTTCATGCTGAACAGTTTTTAATTTGTTTGACTGGTGCACCGGACTTACACCCGGATAAAACATATTGAATCAGTAAGATATATAACTATTTAAAATTGAAACACTTTCCTATAAATTCTGTGCTGTGAAAATAGCACAAATCCACGGAATACATGATAAAAGTCAGCTAATTTATAATCAATCTTTAAAATCGATCGTGGGCAGAATCAGATGAATGGCATTTTCACCACTTTGGCCCGTAACAATTTGCCTCGGACTTCCAGGAAGATTTCCTGACCCACTTTTGCCATCGCTGCCGGTACGTATCCCATGCCGATCCCCTTTTCCAGAACAGGTGATTGTGTACCGGAGGTCACATGACCCACGGGATTACCCTCAGCGTCGGTGATGGAATAATGGTGACGCGGTATACCCCGGTCAATCAGTTCAAAACCGCACAATTTACGGCTCACGCCCATCTCTTTTTGTGCAACCAGCCGCTCCTTGTCAATGAAATTCTTGGAATCCTTGAATTTGGTGATCCATCCCAGACCGGCTTCCAAAGGGGAAGTTGTATCATCGATGTCATTGCCATAGAGGCAGTAGCCCATTTCAAGCCTTAGGGTGTCGCGTGCGGCAAGTCCGATCGGCTTGATACCAAATTCGGCTCCCGCCTCAAAAATTGCACGCCACATGGTTTCGGCAAATGCATTGGGGAAATAGAGTTCGAAACCACCTGCCCCGGTATATCCTGTTGCGGAGATGATCACATGCTCGACCCCTGCAAAAGTACCCACTTCAAAAGTATAATAGCGGATCGCTGCCAGGTCAACGTTGGTCAATTTTTGCAGTGTCTGAATGGCGAGCGGACCCTGAATGGCCAATTGAGAAGTCTCGTCCGACCTGTTTTCCAACTGTACACCCAGTTTGTTTTGTGATACCACCCAATTCCAATCTTTTTCGATGTTTGCTGCATTGACGACCAGCAAATAGTTTGTCGTAGAAAAACAGTAGACCAGTAAATCGTCGACGATGCCTCCCCTTCCGTTCGGGAAGCAGCTATACTGAGCTTGTCCGGGCTGTAAAGCGGCCACATCGTTGGAAGTGATGTATTGCAGGAATTCAAGGGCATCTGCTCCTTGCACCCAGAATTCACCCATATGCGATACATCGAAGACACCGACTCCTTTTCTCACGGTCAGGTGTTCATCCTTGATTCCGGAATATTCTATTGGCATATCGAAGCCGGCAAACTCGGCCATTTTGGCTTTGAGACCGACATGAATCTCATGAAAATTTGTTGTGCGCATGGTCTTTTTTTTGATTTATTCCCACTCAGAAATAGAGCAATCCAAGAGATCGGAACTGACTGAAGGACCCTTGCTCAGCATCCTGTCATCCAGTGTTTTCGGCTGTGCCTGGAATGGATGGCAACGATCCGGTTCCGAAGTCTGATGTGCCAAAATTACAAAAATTATAACGGGGCATACCTAACAAAACTCATATTGGAATCTTTATATTTCTACATTTGCCGAGAATTCACATCCATCAACTACCAATCCAAAAGCAGCGATGTCGTACACGAACCTGAAGTATCTGCGCGGGATAACCGGCAATAATCATCCGGTGATCTGTGAATTAATCCACATTTTCTTGAACCAGGTCCCGGAATTCATACAAAACATGAAAAATCTGTATGCGTCGGGTGACTACCTGCTCTTGGGAAAAGAGGCCCACAAGGCCAAATCCTCCCTTCTGATTGTCGGGATGAATGATTTGAGTGCGGCCATGAAGGCTTTTCAGCTGAAGACCTTAGAGGGAAGTGACACGGATAGCTACCCCGGTTACATTCAAATGTTTGAAGAGCAATGCCTTGCAGCCGTGGAGGAATTGAAGCAGGTGCTAGCGGAACTGGAACCAGGTTCAGCGAGCGAATGATCTAGTGCGCAGGCTGCATCCCGAGAATGTTGCCGGCAAATTGATCGGTCGCATCCATCACCTCTTTGACCGATTTGGAGGTCAGATCACAGGCGATCACATGATCCCCCGCAAGCGGAAAGGCAACGGCTTGTTTTTGGGAGGCGGGCGTACCCAATTGATCGAACATCTTCAAGGTGGCTTTCACTTCGACTGTTTTGTCCTGATGCTCCTCATCCTTGTAATAATATCCCACGAAAACAGGGCATTTTACCGCTGAAAACGTAGCCTTATTCATGGTTGCATCGAGCAGTTGTTGCAGGTAAACGGGTGCTTCCGCGCGATACCGGCAGTACCAGTAACGGCAGAGTTCGCCGTTGGGATCGTCATCCAGTACCCTGTATTTGCCTCCAAAATTGAGTCTGGCAATCTGCAGACCCCATGGGCCTCCAAGTAAGACAGCCGTCTTTTGCTTGATCTGGATGTTTGGAGAGTAAAGAATCAAGCCTGCAATGCTTTCCGGAAAATCAGCTGCCAATTGAAGTGCCAGGGTACATCCGGTGGAACATCCCATGATGATGACCTTCTTTCCCAACTTCCCGGCTACCGCCAACGCTTCGCGAGCAGATAGCCAAAGGGCATCAGGGGTCATACCCAACAGGGGTTCGGAAGTAACCAATCCGTGATCGGCTAGTCTGGGCAAAAATGCATTGCAACCGTAACGGGAGGCAAATGTCTCATTGACCGGGTAACCTTCCCTCCTGCTTGCGGAAAAACCATGCAGGTAAAGCAGCACATACTCCGTTTGTTGCCGAAGTGAATCATTGGCCCAGATGATCTTCGCTTCACATCCGGGTCGGACCACTACTCCCGGTTGATGCTCTCTGGTATAGACAAAACCCGCGACATCCGATCCTACCTCCGGCAGGCGTTTTTCGAGCAGGGGTTTGGGCATTTCGGGTCCGGCCAAATAGGCAACAACCAAGATGATCAACACCAACATTGCATTGCTGAACTTTTTCATAACAGGATATTTAGCTTGATACAACCATTCTGACCAAAGGTAAAACGACCACTTTCCGGAGCGTCCGTTACGCGTGATTCATCAGAACCACAGCCGTACGCTTCCGTCCATCCATCAACACTTCAATGGGTTGTGGAAAACGAATCCATTTGACAAATTTTCCCGCCTGGATGACTTCCTGGGATTTGATCAGATCCATGTTGACGAACTCATTTCCATCCACCAGGGGGACAGAAAAATAGCCGACGTTCATGGAAGTCACATTGTGAAAGAAATGCGATCCGAGGGAGGCATCCAAAGGAAAATCCGGAAGACCTACCTCAACGATCACCCGGGCATTGTTGATGTAGGACCACCGTACCGGAATTCCTGTAAATTCGTCTCTGGTGCCCCATCTTCCCGGACCGATCAGCACATACTTGCAGTCGGCCTCGCTGAGCAATTTATTGAATTCCTGAACTTCGGTGGCAATTTCACGTGTTCGGGTCCGGTCAAAGGCATCCAGATCCACATAGACCATGTCACGGATGCCATGAATCCGACCATTCCCCATTCCCTTTCTGGAAAGGAGCACCATATTCTTCCGCTCAAGACCCTCGAGGTCGATGGCTACATCTTCCTCCCGCCGGATCAAGGGTTTCAACTGAAGGAGGTAGAAGGTGGGCCAGCCGTTTTCACCGCGATTCAGGTCTACCGCAAATTCCATCTCAACGGGCGAACCCATCGCCTGTTGAAACAATTTCATGAGTACCGACAAGGCATCCGCGAGCGGCACTTGATTATATTTCAATATGTTGGCAAAATCAACCACCCTTGGGCCCCGCATGCCTGTTCCGGGTAGGAGGACTGCATTCTCCATGTCATAAGTGGAGAGGCCCTGATCAATGACCCCATTCTTTTCGGCCGTTGAGACGGGGTATTTGCGGATGGCAGCCAATTCACCGAGATGGGTCATGTCGAGCTCCGGGTTGGAGAGATCGATGGCCCAGTATTCCCTTTGGGTATCCCGAACCTGGTCAGCGATGGATCCGACATTGAGACCAGGGTATTTGGGACAAAAACGGTAAGCCTTTTCCCCTCCGGAGACAGCCTGTCCGAGACCGATGGCTGTCACGGCAAACCCATCCTCCGGTTGCATGTAAGCATAGGGATAATAGTTGAAAGACTGGGCGATGCCGCTGATATCCACGTAAAACTTGCCCTCGTGTTCCTTGCCGACGACCGGCTGGATGATGATGGCCATCTTCTCCTCCTCGATCTTGTAATTGATGGCTTGAAAATAGGATCGGGCATCGTTGCTGAAGACCGAGGCATAGATCAGTTTGATGGCGTTCTGAAGCTGAACGAAACGCACCTCCGGATCCGGATGGTTGTTGGGAATCAGGTAGGTATCGTAGACCCCTGAGAAAGGCTGCAAAAGCGAATCCTCGAATAGGCCGGAGGACCGGACTGCCAGTGGCTGATGCATGTGTGTGATGTAGGACATGAGCCGTTCTTTCAAGGAGAGGCTGAAATCACCTGCCAAGAAGGCCGTCTTAATCTCCTCCTCATCGGTGGAATGAAAGGCAATGTCCAGCAAATCATTCAGTTCAAGAAATCTGTCAAATTCGATGGCCCCGATGATGGTGGTGGCTGGCATCCGAATGTTGATGCCTTTCAGGATGGCCTTCATGTCGATGTTCTCCAGAAAATTGCTCATAAAGGCAAGCCCCCTGCCTTTTCCTCCCAAAGAACCCAAACCCATTCTGACGATGTAACGGTTTCCCGTAATCAGTGAGGAATCGAAGTTGACGATCCTTCCCCTGTTCTTCTTTTCGCGGACATCCAGAAAAACATTGAGGATGAAATGGCGCAATTTCTCGGTGTTTTCGAAATCCTCGACCTTGAAGGGAATCAACCGTTCCGCCATGTTGATCTCTCCCCTGGCCATCAGCCAAGTGGAAAAGCCGTTCGCCCTGGCGTGGTAGAGAAGCGACTCCATGGGGACTTTGGATACCAGCTCCTCAAACTCATGGAGGTTTCTTGCACATGCAATTTTGTTCCCCTTTTTGTCCTTGAAAATGAAATCTCCGAATCCAAGTTTGGTATTGATGAATTCATGAATGTCGTGGGCCAGGGTATCCGAGTTCTTGGTGATGAAGCCGGCACCGATGGCATCGGCCCGTCTTGCATTCTCGATGTCGTGCGACTGCAGCAACAATGGAATCGGATATTTCAGCATTTTCTTGGTATACTTCAGCAATTCGATTCCCGCATCTTCGTCATCCACGCCACTTTTTGCAAATTTCACATCGGAGATGACACAAAGCAGATAGTTCTGGTAGTCATTGATGATCTGGACTGCTTCCTCGTAGGTACTTACCAGCAGCACCTTTGGTCTTGCCCTGTATTTGAATATTTTGTGGAGTTCATCCGTTGAATCGTCCGACACCAGGGATTGCGTCTGTGTCAGGACGCTGGAAAAGAGTAGAGGCAGATACCTTGAATAATATTTGATGGAGTCCTCAACCAGCAGGACGATCCGGACACCGCCCAAAACCGTATCCCGGGCTACATTTCTTTTGTCCTCAATGTATTTGATCATGGCCAGAAACACATTGGAATTGCCATTCCATACAAATACCCGGTCGATGGCGGGCACCAGTGAAGCAGCCCTTTTGAAATAGCCCACATCGTTGTTGTTGTTGACAAGCAAAAGGATCGGGATTCTTGGTTTGGCATGATGGATCATCTCGGCTACCCGGATGGGCATCTCCTTGTCTACACCGGCCATGATGATGATGAGGTCGAAATGGCGCAGATTGATGGTTGGGAGGACATCTTCCATCGTATTGACACTCGTAAACCGGGGTGCCGCATAAAGATTCAACTGGAGGTATTCACCGAAGATTTTGTCAGAGAATTGTCCTTCCCGTTCAATGGTATAGGCATCGTACAAGGTGGCAAAAAGCAGTACCTCCTTGACTTTGGAGGGCATCAGTTCCTGAAAGATATCCCTGTCCGTTTTGCGCCTTTTGTACAGGGAAGAGATCGAAATGCTATCCAGTTTTTCCTTATCCATGGCTTGAAGAATTGGCCATGAAAGTTAAACAAAAAATGGAACACGGAAATCGCCGCAACAGGTGGGTCCGACAGGAGGGCAAGAGCTTCTGCAGCCATAAAGTGACCATCCATGATGTCAGGATGGATTCAATCCCTCATCTGCATTGAGGAGGAAGCTTCTACTTCGCGGATCAGCCTTTGACTGAAAGCAGATAGGTCTCTGCCTCCACACTCCAGAGCCCTTTGTAGCGGCTGCAGATTTCAGCCAGCCTCGCAAAAATCGGATCCGTTTTTCCAAGGGCAGGAAAATCTTCAATTGCGGTGAGTGGCATTTCGATGTGATTGTATATCAATTTCTTGCCTCCCGGAATTTCCGGCAGATGCAAGGTGGCATCCATCACGGCATTGAGTCCGCCGATGTGGGTCACCAAACCTGCGGGATCCAGCCCTTCCGACATGAGGTGAATCGCCTCCTTCATATCGTCGGTGTTGCCACCGCTTGTCCCAACGAGGTGGGTATAGGCATAATGGACATTGTAGAAATTCACCCGGGCACTGAAATCCGGGTTGGAAGGACCTGCGAAAAAATTCAGGCAGCCGTCGAAAGCGAGCAGGGCATCTGCCTGTTCCACCACCGGAGTGACGGGTGCAAACACGAATACATCATCGAAGCCTGTTCCACCGGTTAGGGATTTCAGATCGGCTACAGCGTCCGGTTTTCCTCCTGTATTGATGTAGTGCAGTTCAATCCCACGGGAGGCTGCCAGTTCGATCGGGTAAAGGGAGGCCGCACGATCCAGACGGCTTTGTTCAATGTCGGTAACAACCAGCAGGGATGGCTTACGATCCGGCCGGTTTAGGGTATAGTTGATGGCAGCCAGTCCCATTGGACCCACGCCTGCCAGGATGGCCATTTTTCCGCCTTGGACGATTTCCATCTGGTGGATATATGACCCGGGCTTGATGTGGTAATTGGCATGCATGGCCCCAATGACGCAGGAGAGCGGTTCGGCCAGCGAAGCGGGATAATAACCCTCACCAGAAAATGGAAGGAGCGCTCCCAATTCCATCACTTCATTGGGAATGATCACATAGGTGGCATCCCCGCCAATGTAGGCATAGGAATAGCCTGGGGCACTCAGCACACCCACCGGACCATCGGCATAATTTAGGGCAGGCTGGATGGAAAATTTGTCTCCCACCTTGAATTGATGCTTCCATTTTTCGCCGACTTCTACCAATTCCCCGGCAAATTCATGGCCAATGATGACGGGATGAAGGTGGACATCATCCGGAATGCGCTTGTGATCGGCGCCTTGTGTGGCGGCCTTGTAAGAGGACATGCAGAGGGAATCGCATACCACCCTTGCCAGAATTTCATTTTCCCTGATCACCGGAAGTTCAAATGTCTCCAATCTCAGGTCCTTTTTGCCATACAACCGAACTGCTTTCGTCTTCATCCCTACCAAAAAATTATATCCGGAAAAATTTAAACATGGATGGTTCTTCCCCATCCATTCTTCAATTCAACATATTCTGACCCCCGGTAACAGGCACGGCCTGACCAGTTTCATATTCCTGCTCAATGATGTAGAGGATCGCCCTGAAAACATCCTTCACCCGACATCCCCTGCCTGCGGGAACTTGCTTTTCGTAAAAGGCCCTGACCTCTTCTATGTTTCTCGCCCCCGGCACCTTCCCTGCTTTCAGGTATTGTACAAAGAGTCCTTTTTCGGGATCACTCCAAAGGGGACCTTCGAAGAAATTGCCCGGACAGACGGAATTCACCTTGATGCCATGCGGGATCAATTCCAGCGCAAATGACTGGGTCAGACCGATCCCTCCAAACTTGCCACCCGCATAGGCAAAGTTTTTGTTGCTGCCTTTGAGACCCGACTTGGAATTGATCTGGATGATGTCTGTGAAATATCCCTTCCGGATGGCGGCTTGGGTCTTGAGAATCTCAGATCCGTATTTGGCGCACAGAAAATATCCTTTGTAGTTGACATTGGTCATGAAGTCAAAGTTTTCCGTTGACATTTCATCCAGACTTCCTGCCCGGAGTACCCCGGCATTGCTGATGATCACATCGATGCCACCAAAATGGGCGGTCGTGGCCACCATGAGATTTTCCACACTCGCAGCATCGGAGACATCCACTTTGACGAAAAGTGCCCGGTTGGCGGTTGGTTCCTGATTGTTCAGTGCCTCCGCAGCCTTCTGACCTTCTGTCTCGTTCCAATCGGCCACCACCACATTGGCTCCTTCCTCGAACAACAGAGAGGCGATACCGGCACCAAAACCCATGGCTGCTCCGGTAACGATGGCCACCTTGTTGGCGAGTCGTCCGGATGAGATGGCATAGTCCTTCTCCTGTTTA
>JAJTBP010000136.1 GCA_021286825.1 Marinilabiliales bacterium
AAGGGCTTCAGCACCACATTCCGCAGGATGGGATCGGAGATGTAGGTGGTATTGTAGTCGCGTCCTGCTTCGGCAAAGCCGTAGCCGGCAAAGTGTTTGGCACATGCTGCAACAGCGGTGGGATCGTTCAGGTCATCTCCCTGGATTCCTTTCACCATGGCGGCAGCCATCCGGGAAGCCAGGATGGGATCTTCCCCGCATCCCTCAGCGATTCTTCCCCAGCGGGGATCCCAACAGATGTCGATCATGGGGGCAAAGGTCCACTTGATTCCCTGGGAAGAACATTCCATCGCTGATATTCGGAATGCCTTTTTGACGGCTTCTGTATCCCAGCTTGAGGCCATGGCCAACGGGATGGGGAAAATGGTGCGGAAACCGTGAATCACATCCCGGCCCACAAGCAAGGGAATGCCGAGCCGGCTCTCCTCCACTGCTACTTTTTGAAACTCATTGACCTTATCGGCACCCAGCAGATTGAGTACTGAGCCAAATCGACCATCGCGAACAGCCATCTTCAGTTGCTCTTCACCGCCGGCATAAGTCGGATCAATCTGTGTCATTTGTCCAATCTTCTCATCGAGTGTCATGGCAGACAAGATCTTTTCGATGCGTGCTTCAATTTTGTCTGAAGAGTGTTCCTTCTGCTGGCAACCTGTTGCCACCACAAAGGTTAGCAAGAGGAGACCAGCCAATGGTATCATTTTTTTCATCATTCCAAATCTAATTTTCGAGCCAGTTGCTGGGGATCTTTTCATTGGTTTCACAGTTTCTACCTTCCATGAACGGATGTTGCGCACAGTAAAACCTACCAGACGTAGGTACCGACGGCTCCTGGAGCCAGGTCAGCGGTGGCAATCATGTCATTGAATTGTATGTTGAACGATTGGCTGGTTGCCCCATCATTGAGCACAATCAGCACCTTTTTGCCGGCAGGGTTTTTGAAGGCCACATTGGGCAGATTGGATATTTGCGTGGATTGTATTCGAACGGACCCACTGCGCACAAACTTCGAGGCATGTGCGATGATATAATAGGAGACATTTCTCAAAACGTTGGTACCCACCGTGAGGGCGCCCAGACAGGTTGAACAGCCACCCTGGGTATGCGGATAGTAGTTGGGGTCGGAAGCCAGGTTCCATTCCAGCACATTACGGCTCCAGTTGCGGGTCGCTCCAACGATGAGATTTTTGACGTGCCATTTGAGGTCGCCCTGAAAGTTGGATGGACCACCGACCCATTGTTCTGTGAAATAGAGATTTTTATCAGGATAGGCATTGTGCACAACTGTCAAGGCACTGATGTCGCCGGCATACAGATGAAAAGCGGATCCGTCGGCATATTTTCTTGCTGCCGCATCATTCAGTATGGTCAATGGATAGGAGGTCACATCACAATTGTGGTCATACAGAATGATCTTGGTCTGGATGCCTGCGGTGGCGAAGGCTGGACCCGGGTAATTTTTCACAAAATCTGCCTGTTCGGTGGCAGACATGGTCATGCTTGGATTGTTGTAGGGATTCAGCGGTTCATTCTGTGGGGTGATGGCATCTATACGGATTCCCTGACTCTCCATTGCCTTGATGTATTTGACGAAATAGTTGGCATAGGTACCGTAATACTCTGGTTTCAGACTGCCGCCCACCGATCCCTGATTGGTTTTCATCCAGACTGGAGCAGACCAGGGTGATCCCAGGATCCGAAGCGAAGGATTGATGGCCAAAGCTGCTTTCAGAATGGGAACCAGGTTGTCAAGATCCGGAGCGATGGAGAAATTTTTAAGATCCGGATCGGTTTGTCCGGATGGCAGGTCATCGTATGAAAAAACTTTGGCGTCCAAGTCAGAAGCTCCGATGCTGATCCGCAAATAGCTTACCCCGATATAAGTGCTATCCGTTGCAAACAGTTCCCGAATCAACTTATCTCGGGTATCTGAATAGAGTTGATTGATCAGCGAAGCGCTTCCACCCGTCAACGCAAAGCCAAAACCATCGATCGATTGAAAGGTCTGCGTCGTATCCACCACAATGGAGGGATTGTAATTCGATGAACTGGAGAAATTCAATGCCACCGATTGTTTCGCAAAATAGATCTGTTTATCCGGACTTGTCAGCCAAAGGGCGATATCGGAGTGGGTGGTCCCACCGGTGGGGGGTTTGTCGCCCGTATCCGGTTTCACGGGTGTCTCCACCGATGATTTGGAACAGCTGACAGATAGAAGCAAGATTAGTGCAAGTGAAGGAATCGAACAAAGACGCACAAAAGATGAAAATTGCATAGCAAGGTTGTTAAGCGATCCGGCGAAGCCGGTAAAAGGCATATTTTGGTTGAGTGTTTATTGAAATACCCTCACATAATCTACAAACATGCGTTGGGGAAAGGGAGTGGTGGCATCGGGTGGACCCGGCCAATCGCCACCGGTGGCCACATTGAAGATGAAGAACTGATCCGCATTGAATGGATAGGGCGAAGAACCAAAATCGGAAGCCAGCACCGTCAGCACCAATTTATCATCGACGTAGCATTGGATCTTGTCTTTGATCCAGACCATGCTGAAAACGTGAAACTGCTGGGAAAAATCGCCTGAAGGCAGATAATAGTCGGCCCCTTTGGAATCGTGGGCACCGGCAGCGTTTTTCCAATGCATGGTAGAGCGCACCCGTGTCGGGGCGGAACCGACCAGTTCCATGATATCCATTTCGCCACATGCGGGCCATCCGGCAGAGCCGATGTTGGTGCCCAGCATCCACAAGGCTGGCCACATGCCCTTGGCAACCGGTAGTTTGGCGCGAATATCGATTCGGCCGAACTTAAAGCTCTTTTTGTTTTGTGTGGTTAGACGCGCGGAGGAGTAGTTAAATCCGCCCATGGGCTCCTTTCTTGCTTCGATGATCAGGTTGCCGTTGGAAAGGAAGACATTCCTTGTACTGTTGGTATAATATTCCAGTTCGTTGTTACCCCATCCCCCGGTACCGTTGCCGATCTCGGTATTCCAGGTGTTGAGATCGAGGGCATTGCCGGAGAATTCATCGCTCCAGACCAGGGTATAACCCGGATAGCTGTTGGGCGTCGAATATCCGGTATTGTCGGTGGGGAGATAAGCGCCATCTTCGGTTTGAATGGTGGCTTTGGCCGTAGTGTTGGCCAGGGTACATCCCACGGGTTTGCTCAGTTGCAAATTGAACTGGATGTTGTTTCTTCGGAGGTTGGTTGGATCGCCTTTGATTTGAACATCCAGCACAGATTGAACCTGGCCTGCTGGAAACACCACCGTGCCGGAGGAAGCTGAATAGTCGGCGGGTGCTACGGCAGTACCGTCGGTCAGACTATAATCCACTGTAACCGGGCTTTTGGAAGATTTGCTCAGGTTGATGTAGAACTGCAGAACGGTGGGAGTCGAAGCGATGGGCTGACTAACGTCCAGAACACTGATGGATGGCAAAGTCTCAGGAATGGGATCCGGCTCAGTTGTTCCGCCACCCTTGCTACAGGAATAGGAAGTAAAGAGGAGCGGAATCAAAAGAATTAAGAGGCTATTTTTGAAGTTCATGGGTGGATGTTGGTTACATTGGGAGGAAACGGACACCCTGCCAATTGAATGAGGCGATCCGTTCTGAGGTTGTGGATTGAATCTGAAAGAATCCCGAAATCTAGTTAAAAGAGGTGAGGAAGGCATGCCTCCCCCACCTCAATATTCATGAAGGCCTATTCCAGACCGTTACCGGCCTGTGACTGACCAAACCCTTATAGCGGTTTCATTTTCAGATACCAGGCATTGCCGGTCTCTGTTCCCTGAACCCTAAGATACATGTAATTGGCATTGATCACGAGGATTTCATACTCTTTCTGCAGTGCGCCATAACCAATGAAAGTGTTGTTGCCTGCGAGGAGAATAGAGGTCTTCGTTGAAGGAGTAGTTGCGGCAACACCTGTGCTGGAAGGCACAAAGGTGAAGGCGCCCGTACCACCGGAATAGCTGTAGCAGGCTTCGTCGCCCGATCCAGGGATGCCTGGAAGGGTGGTCAGGGAACCTGTTTTGGTGAATGCACCGTCGGGGGTTGTCACCTTGAGGCTGTAAGTGCCATCAGCGGCTACTTTGCTAAAGGTGAAGTTGGCTGTATAGAAACAGTTGCAACATGCCACTTTTTCATTGACTGATGCAGACCACCACTCAGGAGTTACTGAACCATCAGACCATGGACCTACGCCAAAGTGGCCAGCGACGCTCTTGTCGACTACCCAAGTTTTGGAAGTGCCATTGGTCAAGGCAGCAACGATCGCCGGATCAACGGTAAAGTCGCTGCGAACCGTTACATCCTTCGTCAGTGTAGAGGAAGAACCTCCCTTGCCATAAGCTACCAAAGTGATCCGGTAGGTGTTGGTTCCGAGGGTCGTGTACTTCTTTGTTGTAGTTCCGGTGGGAAGGTAAACCAGATCAAGCGGTGTATTGGCGTCGAAATCCACTTTGTAAGCCAGAGCGTTCTTGGCATTCACCACGATTTTTACGTCACCTGAACCGTCACCGGTAGGACTGGCGGTGGTTGCACCGACAATGGTAGCGGAGATCGAAAGATCAGAAGGTGCTGTCAGGTCACCCATGGTATAGGTCTTTTCCGTACATCCGTAGTGGATACCCAATACCAAAAGGGCAGCAAGCATGTATAGATAAATTTTTCTCATGTCGTCTTAATTAATTGGTTAATCTGAAATTGTCCACATAGATGACGGCACCAGCCCCATCAGAACTGTCGTTGAACCGAAGCACCAATTGGTTAAACTGTGCATTGGCCGGGATACCGGCAATGGGTGCGAAATCGAATACGAGTTCTTCCCAGGCACCTGATTTGGTTACCGGAACTTTCAGTACCGCTACACCATTTGCAGGATTTCCACCGGTAGCAGCTTCCAGCTCAACATTGAGACTTTTGCCAACCAGGGCGGGATCCGGATTGTAGACCAACACTTTGATTTTCTTTCCCTGGGTGAAATCGATGGGTGTATTCAGCGGACTGTAGGTCCCACTCCAACCTTCGTAGCCACGGATAAACTTGCCTACCTTGGCACTGGTGTTCAACCCTGTCGGATTGGGATTGGCAACGGTAGCAAAGCCTTGTCCGCCGCCGAATGTGCCAAAGAAATAGCTGATAAAGGCGCTTTCAAAGTCAATCGGCAATCCGAATGGATCGGTAACCGTAACGGCGATCGTTTTTTCAGATTTGGCGGCACCACCGCTTAAGGCAACCACTTTCACGTTATAATTGCCTGCCTTGGCATAGTCATGGGAGACTTCAGCTCCAGCAGCCAATGCTGTTCCGGTCTCATTGGCTACATCGCCAAAGAAAACCTGGTAAGATGCTGCATAATCGGCTTTGGCACTCACCTTCATGTTGTGGACCGACTGATTGATGGTCACAGCGATGTTCTCCGGTGCCCGGTAGGTGACCGTCAGCGGATAGGTATTGGTAACCGTTTTTCCGGCAATGTCAGTAGAGACAATGGTAACGGTGTAGTTGCCTTCCGGATAGGCATGGATGGTACTTCCGCCTGTTAAAACAGTAGCTGAGGCACTTGCACCCGAACCGTGACCGAAGCTAACAACGGATGAACTGATTCCTTCACCAATGGGAGTGATCTTCACCTTGCCAGAGTTGTCGTTGCTGATGTCGAAGATCTTGCCAAGATTGGCGGAAGTTGCCGTCGACAGGAAGGAGACATCGTTGTCGATCCCCTCCTTATCCGTACAACCTACCACGGCCAGGAGCAGCAGGGCTGCAAAACTATATTTCAATGCTAATTTCTTCATAATGTGGCTTGTTTATGTCTTAGTTACTGTAACCAGGATTCTGAACCAGTTTGGTTCCCTGAAGTTCGCGGTAAGGAATCGGGAAGACTTCATTCTTGCCGGCCACGAAACCTCTGCTTCCCAACTTAACTGAAGCATCTCCCCATCTGACAAGGTCGAAGAAGCGATGTCCTTCACCAGCCAATTCGAGTCGTCTCTCTGCTTTGATGGCCGCCAGGGAAACCGGAACAGAAGGAAGATTTACCCTTTTGCGGACTGCATCTAGCAGGGCTTGTGCGCGAGAACCTGTACCACCAAGGGCTTCTGCTTCCAGGAGGTAAGTATCGGCAAGACGGATGGCGTAGGTATCCTGTTTGTAGTTGAGTACCTGGTCGCCAGGTCCGGTGGATACATCAGAAGTGCGAGGCATGAATTTGTTCAGGAAGTAGCCTGTATCCATGTAACCACCAATGTAGTCAGCCTTACCGGCAGCTTTGAGCGCTTTCAGATCAAATACGGTAGCCGCAAAACGAGGATCGGATTTGATCACATCGTAGAAGTCCTGAGTGAAGACATTGAAGCTCCATCCGGAAGGTAGATCGGGAGCAGATGAACCGGCAGGCCTTGAATAGCTTCTGGGACCTACCATGACGCAAACGGAGTTGCCCTCATCACTACCACTACCCCAGTTGCCCCAACCGGAAGCTCCGGTGGCACTGTGAGAGATTTCGATGATGGATTCCGTATTGAATTTGTTGCTGGGAACCCAAAGATCACCATAGTTGCTCAGAAGTCGGTAACCATATTGACTGGTTCCGCCTGGAGTACCGTTAACCAGTGCAAGTTGTGCGGCAGCGAGGGAACTCTTGCCTTCATAGAGATAGACTTTTCCGAGGAGAGCCTGGGCGGCACCCTTTGTGAAACGACCGGCTTCAGTAGCCATATCCAGTGTGGAAGGCAGTGCAGCGATGGCTTCTGTCAGATCTTTTTCAATCTGTGCATAGACAGCGGTTGGAGCAGCCTGGGTAACTTCATACATGTTTGTAGCCGTGAGCGGTTCGAGCAGCAACGGAACGTTCTTGAACATCCGCACCAGATCAAAATAGCTGTAGGCACGAACGGCTTTTGCTTCGGCCACGAATCTGGCTTTCAGCGCATCATCCATTTTAACACCCGTCAGTTTGACAAGCAAGGTGTTGGCCCTGAAAATTCCCTGGTAGTAATCACTCCAGAAGCTTCCCGGCATGATGACCGAATTGAGGGTATAATTGGAAAATCCCTGGATACCGGCACCGTCGGTAGCACCACCACCTCCGGCATACTGGTCGTCAGATCCGGCATTCATCATGGTGATCATGTTTTCGAATCCACCGGAGTTTTTACGCATTACGTCGTACACTCCGATAAGGGCTGAGTATGCCTGATCCTTGTCGGCATAGTAGTTGGCGGAAAGGAATTGTCCCTTGGGTTGAACATCCAGGAAGGATTTCGAACAGGAACCAAGTGAACCAACCGTTGCAGCCGCTATGAATAAGTATTTAACTACTTTATGTTTCATATCTGTGTTTTTTTAGAATTGTAATTGGAGACCAAGCATAATGGAGCGAGCCTGCGGATAGAAACCTTTGTCGATTCCATATACACCGCCACCGATTTCCGGATCGTATCCTGTATATTTGGTAAAGGTCAGGAGGTTTTCTCCGGAAAGATAGATGCGTACCTTGTTTGCCTTGATCTTGCTGATCAGGTAAGCCGGCAATGAATAACCCACTTGAAGAACTTTCAGACGGACGTAATCACCCTTTTCCAGATAAAAATCAGACATGTTGCCAAAGTTTCCATTGGTATCGTTGCTGGTAAGACGAGGATAGGTAGTGGAGGTACCTTCTCCTGTCCAGCGGCTCATGGCAACAGTCTGCCAGTTTGAGTTGCTGATGTCGAGACGACGAAGACCCTGGAAGATTTTGTTTCCGGCAGCACCGGTTGCAAAGGCCATCACATCAAATCCTTTGTAGTCTGCGTTGATGGTAAGACCGAAAGTGTACTTGGGCAAGCTGGTTCCGAGGAATGTTTTGTCCAGTTCAGAGATGGATCCGTCACCATTGTTGTCAACCCATTTGAAATCGCCGGGTTTGGCATTCGGTTGAATCAGGGTACCTTTTGCATTGACATAGGAATTGATCTCGGCCTGGTTCTGGAAGATTCCAGCAGTCTGGTAGCCATAGAATGAGTTGTAGGATTCACCTTCCTGGGTTCTGGTGACAGCACCCATCGATTGGAAGCTGGCATCACCGGTGATGTAATTGGCATCTGCTGCAACATAGGTAACCTTGTTCTTCAGGTAGGCAATGTTGCCATTGGCAGAGAAGTTGACATCTCCGAATTTCTTGTTGTAACCCAATTCGAGTTCAAATCCCTTGTTTTCCATGTCAGCAATGTTGCCAACGGGAGAAGAAGAGACACCAACGTATCCAGGAATTGTAACCGGACGAAGGATACCAGAAGTCTTCTTGTTGTAGAAGTCGAAGGTAACGCTGAGGTTCTTGAACATACGTGCCTCGAAGCCGATGTTGGTTTGGGCTGTCTGTTCCCATTTCAGGTCCGGATTGTCGAGAGAAGAAGGAGCATAACCTGTTGTGATGTTGCCAGATGTTCCAACGGTGTAGTTGAAACCACCGCCAACGGTAGCCAGGTAACCAAAGTCACTGATGGCATCGTTACCTACCACACCATAGCCACCTCTGATCTTCAGAGAGTTTACGATCTCGTTGGCTTTCCAGAAATCTTCCTTGGAAACGACCCAACCCAGAGAGAAGGAGGGGAATACACCAAACTTGTTGTTGGCACCGAACCTGGAAGAACCGTCACGACGATAGATTCCGGTAAAGAGGTATTTCTCCTTGTAATTGTAGTTGACCCTGGCAAAGAGGGAGGTCAGTTTGTGCAGTACATTCTCATAAGCCCAACCCGTTTTATCATTGGCAGCTGGAATGTTGAAATTGTAGGAAGCATCCTGGTAACTGGTAACAGGAAGATTGTAGAGGGTAACACCTGAACCGCCACCGTCGTTGTCAACATAGGAGGCTTGTCCGAGGAGTACATTCAAACTGTGGTTATCAAATGTTTTGGAGAAGTTGATGGTATTCTCAACGTTCCAGTTGAAAACATTGTAATTGTTCTTGTAGATGTTGTTACGCTGGGTCTGGTTGGTTGCATTGAGGTAATAGACAGGATTGAAACCCTGGTCGCCCCAGAAGGCCAGTTTGGAACCCACAGAAGATTTTACCGTGATCTCTTTTGTAATGGCTGCCTGAACATAAGCATTTCCAACAAAGTTGTCCGACCAGCCATATTGGCCAAGACGGGTTTTGATGTAGGCAAGCGGGTTGGTCATCTCCTGACCAACGATGGAAGAAATTCCGTAAGGATTGCCACTGGCATCGCGGAGAACTGGATTCACGCTGTAGGGAGCGGCATTGGCCGTAGCCGGATCAGTCACCACCAGCGGAGTAGTCGGATCAAGGTTGATGGCTGAACTCAGCGGACCACCGAA
>JAJTBP010000137.1 GCA_021286825.1 Marinilabiliales bacterium
TCAATGATTTTCTAAAACAGGATCCCCGAGTTCACGTCACCATTCTGCCTGTCAGGGACGGAATGACCCTCATCACCAAGATTGTGGAGTAGCCTCCACCCCAGCCAATTTATCTTCCCAAAAATTCTTTTTTCTTCTCAAAATGGGGTAACTTATCGTGAGCAGGAATGTTTGCCATGAAGGAGGATTTCATTCAGTTTATTTGGAAGGTCAGGCTCTTCGAACCCGAAAGATTGCTCTCCCCGGAAGGAGAACCCATCGAAGTGCTCTTCCCAGGGCGCCACAACCACGATGCCGGACCCGATTTCTTCGATGCGCGGATCAAAATTGGCCAGACCCTCTGGGCAGGCAACGTCGAGATCCATCTGAAGGCATCGGATTGGAACCGCCACGGCCACCAGCAGGACCCCCTCTATGCCAATACCATCCTCCATGTCGTCAAGGAAAGGGACGCCCTTGTACGAAACTGCGCAGGAGCCATCGTACCAACCGTTGCAATTGGCTGGCCTTTATGGATTGAACACAACTACCTGGAACTTTTGGCAAAGCACGATTGGGTCAACTGTGTCTCCGCCCTCAGCAAGATCGACCCCTTTCGGATTCGCTTCTTCCTCAATGGAGTGGCCATCGAAAGAATGCAGGACAAAACCGTGAAGCTGGAGCATCTGTTGGATCAGACTGGCGATGACTGGCAGGAGTCGTTCTACCGTTTGCTCTGTGCTGCCATGGGATTCCGATTGAATGGAGTCCCGTTTGAGATGCTGGCCCGGTCGCTCCCCTTTTCCCTGCTGTTGCGACACCGCGACAATCTGTTCCAGTTGGAAGCTCTGCTTTTTGGTCAGTCGGGAATGCTGGAAGAACTGCTTCCCCTCGAACCCTATCCGGCCCAGTTGAAGGCGGAATATGACTTTCTCTCGGCAAAATACGGGTTAAAACCCATGGCCGGACACCTCTGGAAATTCATGCGGATGCATCCCCTGAACTTCCCGACCTTGCGGATAGCCCAGCTGGCCTCGCTCATTCATCATTCCGGACAGTTGTGGCCGTTCATGGACAGTTCGCATGCCGCTGCAGATTACCGGACACTTTTCAGAAAAGAGACCTCCCCCTTCTGGGATGACCATTTTACCTTCGTCAAGGCTTCTCCGGTACAAAAAAAGAGGATGGGGGAGGAGTCCTTCCGGTTGTTGCTGATCAATGTCGTCGTACCCTTTCTCTTTTTGTATGGGGAACGCATGAATCAGCAAACCCTGAAGGACCATGCCCTGAAAATCATGGAGGAACTGCCACCGGAAGACAATTCCGTCATCCGTCACTGGACAGGTGCAGGGATTCCTTCCCTGAATGCCCTGGATACACAGGCGCTGCTGCATCTCCACAACAGCTATTGCGGACCTGGCCGTTGCCTTGAATGCAGCATCGGCCAAAGAATCATCCTCCATCTGCACCCCTGACCCATTTCCATTTTTGCAGGGTCCCTGATCAAAAGAGCCAACCGGATACCTCCCCGGGAGAGGTAGCGAAAGATATACCCATCAATCCCTCATTTTACATAACCTGGGGAAAAATCCTGTTGTTCATTTCAACGATTTATTCTGCATCTTTTGCTGACATTCAATAAAATAACGGTATTGGATTAATTAAAATCTTTTGTACCTTTGCAGCCAATTAATGCCGATCCGTTGCAATCGAACACGAATTCTGCGGTGCGGCTATTGTATCATTTTAACAGACAAAGTGTTATGTATTTGAATTCTGAAATTAAGAAGTCATTTTTTGAAAAATTTGGCAAAAGCGCAACCGACACCGGTACTTCTGAAGGCCAGATCGCGCTCTTCTCTTTCCGCATCAATCACCTGACTGAGCACCTGAAATCCAACAAGAAAGATTTCAGCACACAAAGGGCATTGATCCAATTGGTAGGAAAACGCAGATCCTTGCTGGATTACCTGAAACGCAAAGACATCGATCGTTACAGGCACATCATCAAAGAATTGAACCTTCGTAAATAAGCGAACTCCTCAAAAGGCAATTTTCGGATTGCCTTTTTTGCATCATCTGTTTTCCCTTGATAAGAAAAATAAAATAATAGTGTGATATGTACAAAGTAGTAAATAAGACGATTGATCTGGGCGATGGCCGGACGATCCAGATTGAGACCGGTAAGCTGGCCAAACAGGCCGATGGTGCAGTAGTTGTTAAAATGGGTGATACCATGTTGCTTGCAACGGTAGTTTCTGCTACCGAAGCGGGCGAGAACGTTGATTTCATGCCCTTGTCGGTAGATTACCGTGAGAAATTCTCAGCAGCCGGTAGGTTCCCCGGAGGTTTCATGAAAAGGGAAGCCCGTCCTTCCGATGAGGAAATTCTGATTGCCAGGTTGGTAGACCGCGCCTTGCGTCCACTTTTCCCGGATAATTACCATGCGGAAACGGTCGTCTCCATAGCCCTGATCTCTTCCGGCAAAAATGAAATGCCCGATTCACTTGCAGGTTTGGCTGCTTCGGCTGCCATTGCAGTTTCCAATGTTCCGTTCAACGGTCCGATCTCTGAGGTTCGTGTAGCCCGTATCCATGGCAAACTGGTGATCAACCCCTCTGCTGAGCAATTGGCCGAGGCTGACATCGACATCATGGTCGGTGCATCCTATGACAACATCATGATGGTGGAAGGTGAAATGGATGAGGTTACCGAAGCAGAAATGCTGGAAGCCATCAAGTTGGCCCACGATCAGATCAAGATTCATTGCAAGATCCAGGAAGAACTGGCAGCAGAAGTCGGCGTCGTCAAACGTGCCTATTGTCACGAGGAAAACGACGAAACGTTGCGCGAATTGATCTGGAAAGAGACCTACGACAAGGTGTATGCCATCGCACGGTCCCTGATCAATGACAAACACCTGAGATACGAATCTTTCGCAAAAGTCAAAGAAGAGTTTGTTGCCGTCTACAGTGAAGGCAAAGAGTCTTCTGAAGTGAATAAGACCTTGATTTCAAGATATTACCACGATGTTGAGAAGGAAGCGATGCGTCGCATGATTCTCGATGAAGGGGTTCGTTTGGATGGACGCGGCACGACCGACATTCGTGCCATCTGGGGTGAGGTGGATTATCTGCCAGGTTCCCACGGCTCCTCCATCTTTACACGTGGGGAAACCCAATCCCTCAGCAGTGTCACCCTGGGAACGAAGATGGATGAGAAGATCATCGACAACGTTACTTTCAAGGGGAAAGAGCGCTTCCTGCTGCATTACAACTTTCCTCCGTTCAGTACCGGAGAGGCAAAAACACCGAGAGGCTTGTCCCGTCGCGAGATTGGCCATGGTAACCTTGCTCACCGTGCCCTGAAAAGAATGATTCCCGAAGGATTCCCCTACATTGTCAGGGTTGTCTCCGATATCCTGGAATCCAATGGTTCTTCATCCATGGCCACCGTTTGCGCCGGCACAATGGCGATGCTGGATGCCGGTATCCACATGAAACGGCCGGTTTCAGGTATTGCCATGGGTCTGATCACCGACAAAAAATCGGATAAATTTGCCGTACTCTCTGATATTCTGGGCGACGAAGATCACCTGGGCGACATGGACTTCAAGGTGACCGGTACTGAAAAGGGAATTACCGCTACCCAGATGGACATCAAGGTGGATGGACTCTCCTACGAGGTATTGAAAAAGGCCCTTCAGCAAGCCAAAGAGGGTCGTGAACACATCATGGGCAAAATCCTTGAGGTGATCAGTCAACCACGTGAGGACTACAAACCGAATGTGCCGCGCATCGTCACCATGATCATTCCGAAGGATATGATCGGTCCGGTCATTGGTCCTGGTGGAAAGATCATCCAGCAGATTCAGGCCGATACCAAGGCCACCATAGCAATCGAAGAGATCGACGACCATGGTTATGTGGAGATCAGTGCTCCCGACAAATCCTCCATCGATGCTGCCGTTGCCAGGGTACGTGCCATTGTGGCCCTCCCGGAACCAGGAGAGGTGTACGAAGGAAAAGTCAAATCGATCGTTCAGTTCGGAGCCTTTATCGAAATCATGCCGGGCAAAGAGGGTTTGTTGCATGTCTCTGAGTTCGACTGGAAACGGATCGAAAAACCCGAGGATGTACTGTCTGTCGGAGATACCGTGAAAGTCAAACTGCTGGAGGTAGAACAGCGAACCGGCAAAGTGAAGCTCTCCATGAAGGCACTGATGAGCGCGAACCAAGACAAGGTTCAAGAGAAGGTGGCGGTCATCACGGCAGAGGAGAACAACGCAACGACAGAGGCCACGGCTATTCTGAAGAGCGTAAGGCCCCGGGCCATACCCACTCTTTGAAAAAACCCAATCAGGAATAAAAAATCCGTTATATTTGGAAATGCCCGCCTGCAGCGGGCATTTTTTTATTCTTATTTTTAGGGACTGAACAACGAAATGGGCTTAAAAATGGTGTATCATGATTTTCTGGTAATTGAAGGGAACATTGGAGCGGGTAAAACCACCTTTGCCAAATCATTGGGGGAGGAAACCGATGCCAGAATCATCCTCGAGCAATTTGCCGACAACCCGTTTCTGCCCAAATTCTACAAGGATCCGGAAAAATATTCCTTTGCTCTGGAACTCTCCTTTCTCGCGGAACGATATGGTCAACTGAACCGCGAACTGGCCAACAGGGATCTCTTTCACAACCATACCATCTCGGACTATTACTTCATGAAGTCGCTCATCTTTGCACAAAATACCCTTGCGCAGGATGAATACAACCTCTACCGTAACTTCTTCGACATCATCTACGAAAGACTTCCCAAACCGGATCTTTTCGTCTACCTGCATTTGCCGGAAGAGAAACTGATCGAGAACATCCGAAAACGGGGGAGAGACTACGAACAATCCATCGAAGCCGATTATCTTCGTAAAATTAGGGAAGGCTATTTTACCTTCTTTGCCCAGATGGCCGATTTTCCAGTGCTGCTCATCGACACCTCTTCCCTCGATTTTGTCAAATACAGGCACCATTTTGACCTGTTGAGGGATTTAATCTTGAGTCCGGTCGACTGGACAGGCATCAAAAGGGTGATCCTGAAGCCGGATGGTCAAGAAATTGATGGGTGAGGATGGTTCACTGGCCGATTTTTTGTACTTTTACTTACTCTAACACTTATATAGATTATTAACAATAACTTTTACATTTTTTTATGATGAAAATTTCTAGGCTGTCACCCCTCCTATTGGTGGTGAGTGTGGCATTCCTGTCGGGATGCTCCGCATTGAAGAAGATGCAGAAAGATGCAGACAAAGTAAGTTATACGGTCGTCCCTGAGGTTCTGGAGACACATGCAGGCAACGTGGATGCAACCATCCAAAGCCGCTATCCCGAAAAATATTTCGGAAAGAAGGTTACCTTGACTGTAACACCCGTTTTGAAGGGTGCAGGGGGTGAAACAGCTTACCCTGCTTACCAACTGCAGGGCGAAAAAGTAAAAGCCAACAACAAGGTGATCGCCTTTGTTGCCGGAGGAAGCAACAGCTACAAGGGTGCCGTTCCCTTCTCCAAAGAGATCCTTCGCTCAGACCTCGAATTGCGCGTGAAAGCTACGCAGGGGGCCAAATCGCTTGATTTCAGACCAGTCGTGGTTGCCAAAGGTGTCATTGCCACATCAACCCTTGTTGACAATAGTCCGGCAGCCATTCTTGGTTGGCAGAAGAGCCCCAATACCACCGGTGTCTATGATCCCGCCATCGACAAATTCCAAAGAATCGTTCCGGATGCCTACATGGCCGATCTCGTCTACCTGATCAACAGCGCAGAAGTGAGACCCAAGGAACTGACCAAGGATGAGATCGCTCACCTGAACAAATACATTAGCGAAGCCTATAAATCAGCCAACAAAGAGCTGAAAGGGGTTGAAGTTTCAGCCTACGCCTCTCCGGACGGTACCTTGGACCTCAACTCCAAGTTGGCCGGAAAAAGGGAAGGATCTGCTTCCGGTGCGGTCGAGAAAGACCTGAAAAAGGGAAAAATATCAACCGATGTAACCTCTAAGAACACTCCGGAAGACTGGGAAGGTTTCAAAGCCCTGATGGAGAAATCCACGATCCAGGATAAGGATTTGATTCTTCGGGTTCTCGCCATGTATTCCGATCCGGAAGTGCGCGAGCGCGAAATCAAAAACCTATCATCAGCCTTTACAAAAGTCGCCGATGAAATTCTGCCCAAACTTCGTCGTGCCAAGATTACTGCCAACGTCAACCTGATTGGCAAAACGGATGCCGAAATCGCCAGATTGGCCGACTCAGATCCAGCCAAACTGAATCAGGCAGAACTGCTCTATGCAGCCACCCTCACCCAGGATGAAAACAAGCAAAAAGCCATCTTCACCAGTTTTACGAAAATCTATTCTGACGACTGGAGAGGTTTCAACAACCTGGGATACATCGAGTTGAATCAGGGCGAAGTAGCAGCCGCTGCTTCCAGCTTCCAGAAAGCAGATCAACTCAATCCCAAGAACCCGATCGTTCAGAACAACCTTGGCTGCATTGCCCTCAAGGGAAGTGAGCTCTCCAAGGCAGAAATCCTCTTCGGCGCTGCTTCTGGTGCCGGCAAGGAAGTTCGTGAAAACCTGGGTATCGTGAAAATCAAACAGGGTGATTATGAAACGGCAGCCAAATATCTCAACGGAACCAGCACAAGCTTTGCCAACTGCGCTTTGGCTCAGGTGCTCAGTGGGGACAATGCCGGCGCACTCAAAACACTTGAGTCTGCCACCGTTCAATCCGGACGCATCGATTACCTGAAGGCCATCGTTTATGCCAAAACAGGCAAAACCAGCCAGATGTATGCAGCCCTGGTAAGCTCCTTCAAGAAAGATCCGGCTTACAAGGCCATTGCCGCCAATGACCTCGTGTTTGCCAAGTATTTCAACGAGGAAAGCTTCAAGATTGCCTTGCAATAAGTCGCTGAATCGAAGTCATCCGTACTTCAAAAAATAGAAAAGGGGTGTAATCCAAATGGTTACACCCCTTTTCTGTGCGTTTCATTGTGCTGTGGCTTTCTTTTTTTTGTCGGGGGATCGGTGGGCGACATTCTCCTGAATGTGGCACCTGTGAAGAATCGATCAGAGATCCTTGCGGTCGATCGATCGGTTCTTTCTATCTCGATCCCAGCTGATACATCAGCCTTTTCAATTCAATTTCCGCAATCTTGGCGGCATATTTGAGGTTGACCAGCTGATAACCCGTCAATTCATAGCTGTTTTGAGCCGCCTTGACATCCAGGATGGTGGCCTGATTTACCTGAAAACGTTGCATCACCACATAAATCAGCTTGCTGGAAAATTCGATGGTCTTCAGCTGCGCCTCCAATTGCTGAAGGGTAATGTTGTAGGATTCATAGGTCTTCATCGCATTCGATGTGAGCTGATTCAACAGACTTTCCTGCTGCAACTGGGCATTTTGCAAGTTCACCTTCGCCACGTTCTTCTGTGCATTGTAGGCATTGCCGTTGTACAGCGGAATGGCGAGGGTAACCCCGGCATAGGGACCATAGTTCTGGTTGAGCAAGGTGAGCCCGGCATCACTCTGAGAACGGTTGAGGTTGTAACCGGTATTGGCCCTTAAGGTGGGATATCGCAAGGCAGCTACCTCTTTGATGACCTGTTCGTTGATCCGGATCTGTTCCGCTGCAACCTGAAACTGTGGGTTCTTTTTCAAATAGTCCAAAACGATGGGCAACTGCAAGGAGTGGTCCACCACGATGCTATCCTCCACATTGTATGCATAATAGTTCTTCCGGCTCATCAGTTGAAGCAGGTCCAGCTTGGCCTGTTCAACCACCAGCTGTTGGGATTTGACCACCTGTTTGGCTGCGTTTACATCGATCAGGGCCTGCAGGTAATCGGCATCGTTGGCCATGCCCACATTTTTCCTTTCCGTGATGATGTCCAGCTTCTTTTGCGAGACATCCAGCGAATTCTCCAGAATCTTGCAATATTCCTGCTGTCTGACGATGTCAAAATATTTGGTCATGACGGCGGCGATGCTGTTCTGAATCTGTAGGTTGAGCTGATATTCACTCTGCTTCTGCAACAGATCCAGCCGCTCTTTTGTGGCCCAAACCTTTAGTCCGTTGAACAAAAGAAGACCCATACTCACGCTGGAGGTCATCGTATTTCCATTGGCGCTGCTCTTTTTGATTTCCGTTCCGCTGTTCAGCTTTTGATTGACATTGGTAACGGACTGGTTGTCGGTCAGATTGGCCGCAACAGTAGGCAAGGCCCCGGCAACGCCCAGGGAATTGTTGATCTTGGTGATGGTCAGGTTGTTCCCGGCAATGCGGAGGTCAAAACTGTTCAGCAAAGTCGTGTCGATGGCCTCTTTCAATCCGATTTTCGGTTGGGCCAAGGCCACCATCGGAAGGAGGAACACCATCATCAGGTATCTTTTTTTCATAAAGTGATCATTTAAACTGATTTTCTACTTCTTCCCGGGTCTTGTGATGGCCTGATACAAAGGTATAGATGGCCGGAATCACAAACAGGGTGAGCACGAGCGAGAAGATGATCCCACCCACAATCACAATACCCAGAGGCACACGACTGGAAGCGGCATCTCCCAAGCTCAGCGCAATGGGCAAGGCACCCAGCGATGTCGCCAGACTGGTCATGAGAATCGGCCTTAACCTTTGGGTTGAAGCTTCCACCACTGCCTTGTATTTGTCAATGCCAATCTCTCTTTTCTTGTTCGCAAATTCAACAATCAGGATGCCGTTCTTGGTGACCAATCCGATCAGGGTGATCATCCCGATCTCAGAAAAGATGTTGAGCGTTTGGTTGAAAAGCCATAGACTCAGGATCGCCCCTGCAATGGCCAACGGAACGGTAATCATGATGATGAAGGGGTCCTTGAAACTCTCAAACTGTCCGGCCAAGACCAGGTAAATCAGCAACAACGCAAGGATGAAGGCAAACAGGGTATTGGAGGAACTCTCGGAAAAGTCGCGCGAGGGTCCGCTCAAGGCTGTCTGGAAACTCTCATCCAGCAATTTGTCTCCAATGGATTGCATGGCCGCCACACCATCTCCGATCGTCTTGCCTTCTGCCAGCGAAGCCGAAATGGTAGCGGACTTGTATCGGTTGAAGTGATAAATGGTAGGCGGATTGGCATTGGGGGTCATTTTCAGCACTTCCGATAATGCGATGCTGTTGCCCAGATTGTTGCGAACATAGAGTTTGGTGATGTCCATCGGTTGCTGCCTGTCTTGCAATCCCACCTGACTGATCACCTGAT
>JAJTBP010000138.1 GCA_021286825.1 Marinilabiliales bacterium
CACTCTCCACCAGAATACCAATCTGCATCCTTTTTTTGGTTTTGATCAAGTGATGGTGCACGGCTGCAACCGAAAGGAGCGAAGGAATGGGCACCATCTCATCCGAAATGGTACGGTCGGTCAGGATGATGAAGTTCTTTTTTTCATCGACTGCCTTTTCTGCGCTCTCCAGCATCTTCTTGAACGCCTTCTTGAAACCGGCCACACCTTCCTTCAGGGGAAATACCATCGGAATGGTGGCATGGTTGAATACCTCGTGTTTCAGATCCTTGATCTTGCCCAGGTCGGTATTGGTGATGATCGGGCTGTCAAATTTGATCAGTTTGCAGTGACGTGCCGTTTCGTCCAGGATGTTGCTGCTCAGCGATCCGATGTAATTGGTCAGCGACATCACCAGTCCTTCACGAATCGGATCGATGGGCGGATTGGTTACCTGGGCAAAGAGCTGTCTGAAATAGCTAAAGAAACGCTTGGGCTTATCTGAAAAAACTGCCAGCGGGGTGTCGTTACCCATGGAACTGGTGGGTTCGTTCGCCGTCTCGGCCATCTCACGAATCACCAGTTGCATCTCCTCCTTGCTGTATCCAAAGACCTTGCTGTAGACCCCAAACTGGTCGCCCATGTTGGAGGGAACGCGTTGTTTGACAACGATGTCTTCGAGCATCAACCTGTTTTCCTTCAACCAGTTGATGTATGGGTTGCGACGACTCAATTCGGCCTTTACCTCTTTGTCCGGAATCAGGATGCCCAATTGGGTATCCACGAGCAACAGTTTTCCCGGGCGTAGACGTCCCTTTTCCTTGATCTCTTCCGGATTGAAAACCTGAACACCCACTTCGGAGCCCATAACAATCATGTCGCTCTTGGTGATGACATAGCGGGAGGGTCTCAAACCATTTCTGTCCAGGGTACCACCAATGTAACGACCATCTGAAAAGACCATCGAAGCAGGACCGTCCCAAGGCTCCATCAGGGTGGAATGGTACTCGTAGAATGCCTTCAGACTCTCTGGAATCGGATTCTTTTCGTTGAAGGATTCCGGAATCATCATGCACAACGAATGGGGCATGCTCCTGCCGGCCATGTGGAGAAACTCCAGGGTATTGTCGAAAGAGGCTGAATCAGACTTGCCGGGTTCGATGATCGGACAGAGCTTCTCGATGTCTTCACCGAAAAGATCCGACTCAAGCAAGGACTCGCGGGCATGCATCCACTGCCGGTTACCCTTGATGGTGTTGATCTCCCCGTTGTGGGCAATCATACGGAAGGGCTGGGCAAGATCCCATGTTGGGAATGTATTGGTGCTAAACCGGGAGTGGACCAGGGCTATGGCACTCTTCATCTCCGGGTGTGTCAGATCCTTGAAGTAGTCACGGAGCTGACTGGGCGTAAACATCCCTTTGTATATCATTACCTTGCTCGAAAAGCTGGGCAGGTAAAAGCTGTTCTTTCCTGCAAGTTTTGACTCACGTACCGCTCTTTCCGTCTGTTTCCTCGCCAGGAAAAGCTTTCTCTCCAACACATCCTGCTCATAATTGCCTTGTACAAAGACCTGCCGGATGAGTGGCTCCGTGCTACGGGCAATTTCACCGATCACCGATCCGTCGACCGGCACCTTTCTCCAGGTGATGAGCTTTAAACCTTCGGCTTCGATGAATCGGTTGAGTACCTCGACACAATATTCTGCCTCCTCTTCGGCTACCGGCAAAAAGACCAATCCCGCGCCATAACGGCCCGGCTCCGGTAGGTTGATGCCCTGAGAAAGGAAAAATTCATGAGGCATCTGAAGCAGAATGCCGGCACCATCCCCAGTTTTGTTGTCTGCACTGGTGGCACCTCTGTGGTCCATGTTCAACAAAACGGTTAAGCCGCGCTGGACGATGTCGTGCGACTTGGCTCCTTTGATATGGGCTACGAATCCTATTCCACAGGCATCATGTTCATAGGAGGGATCGTACATCCCAACGGGGACCGGAAATTTTCTGTGTTTCATTCCTCTGATGGTATTTCAATTTCTATATTCTGCAGTATGTTAAATCATCTGATAATTTCGTGAATAAATTATAAGATGAAAGAAAAATAGCGTAAATATTTAATATTCGAAAGCAAAAATAGCTTTTTATTTCATTTTTCCAAGAAAAAACAGGTATTGGGAGATAGATTCCGGCGGCCAGATTTAGAAATATACGAAAAATCCGGTTTTAAGCGTTTGTATTTTAAGAATTTAACACCGAGGTTAAGAGAATATTAAGATTTCTTGCTTCGGAAGGGGGAAGGCAAGGGAATGAACTACCGAAGTTCTTTCGGCCGTTGAAGGGTGGAAGGAGTTGGCATGCAGCGGTATTTCAGTCTGCTGGATGCTTGTTTGATTGGAAGGGTGCCGTGGGGATCAGTCCTGCTCGGTGAGCAAGGCACGGATGGCCCGATCCATCCGTTCAAAATGGAAGGAGGCACCTACTTCGTCCATTCGATTCTGAATCCTGTCGAGTGAGAGGTTGCCCAGACTTCCGATATGGCTATGGGTAAGGGTGGTCTCCGGATGGTATGATTTGTTTTCGATGGCCAGACCTACCTGCTTATAGGCGTCTCTGAAGGGAACGCCGGCAAGGACCAGTCGGTTCACCTCCTCGACGCTGTAAAGATATTGGTACTTTGGATCTTCCAGAATGTTTGGACTGACCCGAATGTTTTCCATGGCAAAAGTGGCGATCTGGAGGCATTCGTTGAGTTCGGCAAAGGCGGGGAGGTAGATCTCCTTGGTGAGCTGCATGTCTCTGAAATAGCCGCTGGGCAGGTTGTTGGTCACAGCAAGCATTTGTCCGGGAAGCGATTGAATCCGGTTGCATTTTGCCCGTAGTAGTTCAAAGACATCCGGATTTTTTTTGTGTGGCATGATGCTCGATCCGGTGGTCAGCTCATCCGGAAGTTGCAGAAAGGCGAAATTCTGGCTCATGTAGAGACAAACGTCGTAAGCCATCCGTGAAAGTGTGGCTGCAATGGAGGCCAGGGCATTGAGCACCGTCCGTTCCATCTTGCCCCTGCCCATCTGGGCATAGACCACGTTGACATTGAGCGTTTCAAATCCAAGCAGGTCAGTGGTCATTTGCCGGTCGAGCGGGAAAGAGGAGCCATAACCGGCTGCCGAACCGAGGGGATTGCTGTCGGCCACCCTATACGCAGCCTGCAAAAGCAGCAAATCGTCGGTCAGACTCTCGGCATAGGCGCTAAACCACAGTCCGAAGGATGAGGGCATGGCCACCTGAAGATGGGTATAACCTGGCAACAAGACCGATTGGTGCTGCTTGCTGCAAGCCATCAGACGATCAAATAGCAGTAGGGTGTTCTGAGACACCTGCTGGATTGCATCTCTTGTAAAAAGCTTCAGGTCGAGCAACACCTGGTCGTTGCGACTCCTTCCGCTGTGGATCTTTTTACCCGTCTCCCCCAGTCTGCGGGTGAGGAGCAGTTCCACCTGGGAGTGTACATCTTCGATTCCCTCTTCTATTTGGAACTGGCCCGATTCGATCTCCCGATAGATGTTGCGCAGTTCCCCCGTCAGCAGTTTCAGTTCTTCTTCACCGAGTAAACCGATGGAGCAGAGCATCCGGATATGGGCCAATGAACCCAGCACGTCGGACTTCGCCAGGAAAAAATCCATCTCCCGATCCTTGCCAACCGTAAATGTTTCGATCAGTTTGTTGATTGGTGTGCTTTTCTCAGGTTTGTCTTCCGGAACAACCGGTCTTGGACAAAGATACAAAGTTTGGGTTGAATATCGCAAATAGAGCCGATTGCAACAGTCAACAGATCATAATTTCCCCATTCCGTGACTTCCGGCCATTGGAAAAAGTGGAAAAGAGCCCGGATGATGCCTGCCGATCCCCCGATAAAAAATTCTTAAGCTTCGATTTTGCTAATGCAAAAGGCGCAAACACCCTTGAGGTAGTAATGTTCCTCATCAATGCGAAAACCTTGCAATCCGGGATTGGGAAGGTCTTCCGGCTTGATGCGGAAGTCGATGACACCTGAGCAGACCTTGCATTTGAAGTGACCATGTACAGAAGTGTCGGCATCATATCGAATTTCGTTTCCTTCGATGTTGAGGGCCAGGGCTACACCTGATTCTACGAAAAGATTGAGCACGTTGTATATGGTGGTTTTGGAAAGTCCGCTTATCTCATGGATCAGATCATTGTAAATCATGTCTACCGTAGGATGATTTCTTTTGGAAACCAGATAGCTCATGATCTTTACACGTTTTTGCAAGGGCCTGATTCCGTTTTTCAGAAGATAGGCCGCAATTTGTTGTTGTTCCATTTTAAATACTGAATTCGATACAAATATGGTTCTTTTTTTTGATAAGTACAACTACTTATGCCTTAGGATTGTTTGTGATACAGAGATAATTTAACGTTAAGATTACATTTCTTTTTGAAACCTACGCCTAAAAAATTTGTTTAACTTTCAGGAATCAATTAAATTTGTAATCATTACAAAAACATTTAATCTTATCTTGATATGAGTACATTGGTTGGTAAAAAAGCTCCTTCATTTAAGGCAGCTGCCGTGGTAAACGGTTATGAAATTGTCCAGGATTTTTCACTGGATCAGTTTGTAGGAAACAAATATGTGGTTTTCTTCTTTTATCCGCTGGATTTTACATTTGTCTGTCCGACAGAGATTCTTGCCTTTCAGGAAAAGCTGGCTGAGTTTGAGAAAAGGAATGTAGCCGTCGTAGGATGTTCCGTCGACTCTGAGTTCTCTCACTGGGCTTGGCTCAACACACCGAAAAACAAGGGGGGTATTCAGGGTGTCAAATTTCCGCTTGTAGCAGACCTCTCCAAGACCATTGCTGAGAATTATGGTGTGTTGGCCGGAGGGTATGAAGTAAACGAAGAGGGTGAGGCCTCCTTCAAGGGTGCGCCGGTTGCTTACCGCGGATTGTTCCTCATCGACAAGGAGGGAAAGGTTCGTCATCAACTGGTGAACGATCTTCCTTTGGGACGCAGTGTGGAGGAAGCCATTCGCATGGTGGATGCACTGGCTCATTTCGAGGAGTTTGGAGAGGTTTGTCCGGCCAACTGGAAACCGGGTGAAGATGCCATGAATGCTTCGGCTGAAGGTGTGGCAGATTATCTTTCAAAACATTGATTGAACTATTGAAATTCCAAAAAATAGCACTATATTTCTTATAAAAAACAAGACATGAAAATCAATCGTTACGAAGACATCTCCCAGATTGAAAGGGAAGCCAAAAGGGATTACATTGACCGCCACTCAGCTTTTGTTCATTGCGAAGGTACTGCTGTAAAAGGTGAGAAATTCAAGGTAAAGGTAAAGGTGGGTGAAGAATACAAACATCCTGATGATTTTGACCATTACATCAGCTGGGTACAGTTGTGGGATGGAGAGAAGATGCTGGCTCAGGCAACACTGACGGCAGGTGCGCTGGGAAGTGCTCCGAGTCAGTTTGAGGTAGACTTCTACATCGTTCCGGTGAAGAGCATGAAGTTGATGGCACATTCCTTCTGCACCAAACATGGTCTGTGGCAGAGTGAAGAGGTCGAAGTACAGGTTGCTGAATAAAAAAGTGCTTGGTTAACCTTAATTAACTTTGGTTAGAACCTCTTAATAATGTAACGCTGTAACTTTGTAGTGTTGCTGAAAAGCAGTTTTTCATAGGATTAAGGTTAGTTAGGTTAAGTCAGAAAAGGGTGTCGCCAGACACCCTTTTTTATTGGAACAGCCCCTCTTCCCTGACGAGCATCAGGATGGAAGAATGGGAAATGATCTGATATTTCTCCTTTTTGAATTCCACTTCAATGCCCGATTTGTTCAAATAGACGGCGAGATCCCCCTCTTTGGCTTGCAAAGGCATGTATTTCACCTCATCGGCCGATTCCTTCCAGGGTTCATCCTCCTCCTGCATGGCCGGGATGGGAAAACCCGGTCCCGTTTTGATGACATATCCCGATTGAACATGTTCTTTTTCCAGCGCTGCGGGTGGCAGATAGAGGCCGGAACTGGTTTTTTGGTTCGGGTTCTTGGGCTTGACAAGTACTTTGTCTCCCACCATGATGATCTTTTCCAGATCTTTCTCAGATAAATTCAACGCCATGAAACTTGAGTTTTCTTCTACCGCAAATATCCTGAATTCTTGCAGAATTTCCGATTCGCAAAAGGAATTTTGGCCGGTAAAAGTTTCTTTTTGCTCATCGGGTGATTTGCTACCTTTGTACCTGACTGCGCCCTGAACCGAAGTGCCTGATGAAGATGGCCAGAATATCGGCCGGCAGGTTGTAGTTTCTGGAATCATAAGCTCAATCTCCCGTTATGGAATCGATCAGAGAAATATACAAAATCGGACATGGTCCCTCTTCCAGCCATACCATGGGACCACGGAAAGCTGCTGAGACCTTTCTGCTCCGGAATGGCGATGCCGCTTCTTTTCGTGTCACCCTCTACGGTAGTCTGGCGGCAACAGGCAAGGGTCACCTGACGGATCAGGCAATCCTGGAGACTCTTCGTCCCAAGGCGGTCAACTTTGAATGGTTGCCTTCCGTTTTTCTTCCCCGCCATCCCAACGCCATGAAGTTTGAATCCTTTGATGGAAACGGTGCGCCGATGGACCGGTGGGTTGCCTATTCTGTCGGAGGTGGCTCCATCGTCGATGACCAGACCGTAGCCGAAACGAAGCTGATCTATCCCGACACCGACCTGAACACCATTCTGGATTGGTGTGATAAAAACGGCAAAAGCCTTTGGGAATATGTGGATGCCTATGAGGAGAGCGACATCTGGGATTACCTGCAAGAGGTATGGAAAGTGATGCAAAATGCCATCAAAAGGGGATTGGATACCGAGGGCCCGTTGCCGGGTGTCCTGAACTATCCGCGCAAGGCCTCTGCCTATTTTGAAAAGGCTAGCTACTACGAGCCGGACCTGAAAAAGAGGGGGATGATCTATGCCTATGCACTGGCGGTTTCGGAAGAGAATGCTGCCGGCGGACTGATCGTCACGGCACCTACCTGTGGTGCATGCGGGGTCATTCCCTCGGTTTTAAAATATGCATCCAAATTCTACAAGATCCCCGAAAAGAAAATCCTGAAAGCGCTTGCGACAGCCGGACTGATTGGCAACATCGTCAAAACGAATGCCTCCATTTCCGGTGCGGATGTGGGTTGTCAGGGAGAGGTGGGCACGGCGTGTGCCATGGCCTCTGCCGCGGCTACCCAAATGAGCGGGGGCAGCATCTACCAGGTGGAATATGCCGCCGAAATGGGGTTGGAACACCACCTGGGTCTGACCTGCGATCCGGTCGCCGGACTGGTGCAGGTTCCATGCATTGAGCGAAATGCCTTTGCTGCGGCAAGGGCCATCAACCATAACAACTACGCCATGCTTTCGGATGGACGGCACATGATCAGTTTTGACAAGATCGTCCGGACCATGGCTCAGACCGGCCACGATTTGCCCTCCATTTACAAGGAGACCTCCGAGGGTGGGTTGGCTCATTTTCATCTTTTAAGGTCATAACGGGGGATCGCAACCGGATATTTTTCTGTTCTTGAATGTCCGTTTTCAGTACTTGAATGGATCGGATGCATCTGATAAAGCCATCCGGCCGGTCAGAAAAAAAGCGCGGATCACCGTTTGATACGGTTTTCCGCGCTTTTTATGGATGGTGATCTGGTCTGTTTATTGGATCAGATCAATGCTTCGTTTGACGAAATTGGCCAGCGCTTCTCCTTTCAGCATGTTGTTTGCCAGAAAGGCGAGGTCTACCAACTGGTTGGCCAACGGGTGACCTTTGCCGAAATTCTCGACCAATGTCCGTTTCTTGCTTTCCACCTCCGTGATCTTGTCCCTTGTCTCCTGCAACAGATCTTTTTCTTCCTGGGGAACCTCTTCCTCCTTTTTCCCTTCCTTCAGCTTTTCGAGGTTCGCCTTCTGATCGTTCAACTGGGTCAATTCGCTATGGAATCCAGCCAGTTCATTGCTCAGGGTGGTATCTTTGTCTTGCAGGACCTTCTTCACCAACGGATGGTTCAGGTTGACCACCAGGTTGTAACTATCCGGAAGCTCGCCATAGAAACTCATTCCGGACTGCATCCTGGACATGTCTTTCATCCTGCGCATGAATTCATTCTGTGTAATGACCATGGGCAAGGCTTTTTCGCCAAGATTCTGGAAGTCGACAATGAACTGACCCTGTTCTTTGGACAGAAGGGACTGAAAGAGCGGACTCAAATCATTCTTTTCTTCCAGGGATAGGGATGACTGGCTGCTCTCCTCCTTCACGATCAATTTATCGACCACGTCGGCATCCACCCTGACGAAATGGGTCTCCGGATATTTCTGCTCAAAGTGGTTGAGCAGCGGCGTGGCCAGCACATCGTCCATCAAGAGCACATCGTAACCCTTTTCACGGGCTGCCTGGATGAAACTATACTGGGCTTCCGGCTGGGTGGCATACAGATAGACCAGTTTCTTGTTTTGATCGGTTTGATTGGCTTCAATCAGGCTCTTGTATTCATCCCAGGTGAAGAGCTTCTTCTCCGTATTGGTGAAGAAGAAGAATTTGAGGGCTCTTTCATAGAACTTTTCATCCGTCAGCATGCCATATTCGATGAACAGCTTCAAGTCGTTCCATTTCTGTTCCAGTTCCGGACGGTTGTCCTTGAAGATGTCCTGCAGTCGGTCGGCCACTTTTTTGGTGATGTGGCTGCTGATTTTCTTCACATTGGAATCATTCTGAAGATAGGAGCGTGAGACGTTGAGCGGAATGTCGGGAGAGTCAAGTACCCCGTGAAGCAGGGTGAGAAATTCCGGAACGATTCCCTCTACCGAGTCCGTCACAAAAACCTGGTTGCAATAGAGTTGAATTTTGTTTTTCTGAACCTCAAAGTTGTTTTTCAGCTTGGGGAAATAGAGTATCCCGGTCAGGTTAAAGGGATAGTCCACATTGAGGTGGATGTTGAAAAGCGGATCGTCCGCCATGGGATAGAGCTTGTGATAGAAATCGGTATAATCCTCTTCTTTCAGATCGACCGGTTTCTTCGTCCAGGCTGGATTGACCTCGTTGATCTGGTTCTCTTCCTGGGTCTCCTCGTACTTGCCATCTTTCCACTCTTTCTTCCTGCCAAACAGGACCGGAACCGGCAGAAATTTGCAGTATTTGTTCAGCAACTCTGTGATCCGGTTTTCTTCGAGGAACTCCAGA
>JAJTBP010000139.1 GCA_021286825.1 Marinilabiliales bacterium
GTTCCGCAGATGGATCAACCGACTTTTGATATTTCTGGGCCTTGCGGGGCTGGGTTTCTTCATTTTTGTACTCTGGATCAACCTGGAGGTTACCCGCATTGGCAAACAATACAGTTTTAACTCGGCAGCCTCGATCCCGCACAACCATTGCGCTATCGTATTGGGTACCAACAAATTTATATCTGCCGGCAAAATCAACCTCTATTATTCCTATCGCATCCAATCGGCCGTTCTGCTTTACAAACTAAAAAAGGTAGACTACCTGATCGTCAGCGGAGACAACCGCCACAAGAGCTACAACGAGCCGGTTTCCATGCTGAACGACTTGATAGAAGCCGGCATTCCCCGCGAAAGAATCATCCTGGATTATGCCGGATTCCGGACGCTGGATTCGGTCATCCGTTGCTACATGGTGTTCGGTCAGCACCGCTTCACCGTCATTTCCCAACCTTTCCACAATCACCGGGCCATCTTCATTGGCCGCAAAAGAGGACTGGAGGTAATCGCCTACAATGCAGGGGATCTGAACGGCCGACCGTCAGAAAAAGTCATCCTTCGGGAGATCGGTGCCAGGGTGTTGCTTGCCTGGGACCTGCTCATGGGTACCCAACCCCATTTTCTGGGTGAAAAGATATCGATTCCTGACTAATCCTGAAACCACTGAAGAGGGATCGTGGAAGATTTGATATTTATTTTATAATTTGGTAATCTACACCTTACTGCTTCATCCTACTTTCGTATCACCAACGGGAAATGATGGACAAAGCCTATCAAAATATCAAAGAAGCGGAAGAAATGTTGCTCAATGTGGGGACATTGCTGATGAGTTGCGGTGCCAGCACAGGCAGGGTAAGAACCACAGTCAACCGGATAGCGGATGCCCTGGGTTACAACATCGAATTGCTGATCACCAACCGATCCCTGATGCTCAAAGTGATCGATGAACAGTCGGATCACTTCATTGCCAGCTTGAAACGGACCTCCCCGCACGGCGTGAACTTCCGGGTGGTCTCCGGCATCAGCCGCATGAGTTGGAAGGTGGTGGAAGAAAATTGGACGGTGCCGCAAATCAATGCCGAAATAGAACGGCTGATCGCCCTGCCCCACTATCCGCGCTTGATCATCCTCAGTTCCGTCTCTCTGGCCGGTAGTGCCTTTTGTGCGCTCTTCGGCGGTAAAGGTGTTGAACTCGTGGTCGCCTTCGTTGCCACCTTCTTCGGACTCTTTGTCCGCCAGGAGGCCTTGAAAAAGCAGTTCAATCCCTATCTGGCCATCTTCTTCGCCTCTTTTGCCGCCTCCATTCTGTCGGGCTTATCGGTCCGGCTTGGGATCGGCTCTTCACCTGAACTGGCTTTTGCCACCTCTGTCCTTTTCCTCGTGCCGGGTGTTCCCCTCATCAACTCCTTCACAGACATGATCGACGGAAACATCCTCAATGGCATCGTCAGGGGGGTTCATGGACTCATCATCGCCTTTGCCATCGCGCTAGGGCTCCTGTGTGCAAAATTCATCTTCAACATCTGACGACATGGACTATCTGGCACTCATGGAAAAAGGCTTCTGGGCTGGTTTTGCAGCGCTTGGCTTCGCTATACTCTTCAATGTTCCGCAGCGTACCCTGATGATCATCTGGCTGATGGGAGCCATCGGCGGACTCGTGAAGTTTTTTCTGCTGGGATGGGAGGTCAACATTGCCCTCGCCTCCTTGGCCGGCGCCTCCGCCATTGGGATCATGAGCGTCTATGCCGCCCACAACAAACAATCTCCCCCCCTGGTCTTTTCGATTCCTTCAGTCATTCCGATGGTTCCGGGTGCCTTCGCCTATCGTATGATGTTGGGATTCATGACCCTGGCAAGCACGCCAACCAATACTCCGGCCTACATGAATACCATGGCCGAGACTGCCGGAAACGGGCTCAAAGCGATGTTTATACTGGTGGCACTCTCCGGTGGAGTAGCCATTCCGATGCTGATCACCCGAAAAGACACATTCAAGCGAATCAAGCCCCACATCGATCAGGAATAGCACCCATTGTTTCTGGAAAAGCGCAACAAGCCCTGCGATCCGCCGTAGGCGTAACCCATTGCTTCCCTTCAAAAGATAGAGTTGTGTTCAAGCGTCCGGCAAAAGCTGGTAGGATTGCCGGGATTTTTTCGACCCCCACTGCTTTTGGCATCGTAAAAGATGACCAGTCGAAATGCCGGTTGGGACGACTCCCGCTCCTGGCAATACTGGACCGCGAAACTGTTGGGATAGTAGAAAAACTGGCCATCGAAAGTGTCGGGCAAAAAATTGAGCCCCTTTTTATCCGGTGCTTCGCTATAGGATTTATAGATCAGCTCACTGCAGACAATGGCATCATCCGTGCTGAAATCGAAGAGGAAATCATAGGGTCGGCCGTAGTACGAAAAGGCCGTAAGCAAGGAACGGAACAGCTCCTCCCTGGGTAAATTGGGACGCAGACCGGCAAAATAATCGGCTACCGCAATGTGCTCCAGCGGATTGATTAAGGTTCCCTCACCAATCACCTCAAGAATCAACGCCTTGTGAAGCAACATCCGCTGAAAGATCGTCTTGAAATTTCTTGCGATGTATTCGGATGGCTTTTGTCCGCCCAACATGGGGATCCCATCAAAATATTTGTTGATTTGGGTCAGGTTGCCCACGTAAATGGCGGAGTGGGTCCAAAAACCGGAGATTCCTACGTTGGATACCTGATAATCATCCCTTTTGATCAGAATATCGCCCGGACGCAGAAGCGACTGGACCACCCGAAGCTCTTTCTTACCAATCTTGTTGTGCTTTCCAAAACTCAGGTCGATGCCGGAGCAGACATCGCAAATGGCCTTTTGCAGCGGCTTTCGGAAGTAGTGACGCAGAATTCCGGTCGACTCGGCCTCAACCGGCCCCTCACCCTTGATCTCTATGAATCTGAAATCTTTTTTGGTGGAGCCATTGTGAAGGACAAACCGGGAATGCAACGTCTGCACATACAACAATCCATTGCCCTTGTCCAGACGCATGGAGACGATGGAACTGTCCGTCAGTCCGTAGTTCTTGTCGAGTCTGACAAATCTTCGGTGCCGCAACAGATAGACATAATCTGAAGCCGTACCAAGCAATACCGCCTGTGCGTCCAGCGGGAGGATGGAGGTAAACTGAATGCCCGATGGCAGATGGAGCCGCTGTGTCACATCGACGACCTTGTCGGAACGAATCAAGAGGATGCTGTCGGCCTTTTCACCGCATATCTGCCAGCAATTGCCCGATGAATCGGTTGCGGAAAGCATGGTACGTCCATTTTCCCTGAGATTGGCTGCCGATGAAACGGAGGGACGATTCTGACCATGGGCATGGATTGCCATCATCAGGACCAGTCCCACCAGCCTGAGAAAGGAAACATTGGAATCGTTGCGTTTCATCGGTGCCTTATCTGTTTGCAAGATATCAATTCATTCACAGATGAAAAAACAAAAATCGCCTGCGGCGGATCGGTATTCGGTGATCTCCTCCGCTGGCCACCTCCCTGGACAGTCAGCCAAGGAATGGGTAGGGATCGATCAATGGGCAAAAGACGATTGATGAACCTCCAGATAGGCTCCAAATCGGGTTCCCTCATGGGCAGGTGTCAAGGGCAGGATGCCGTCGACCAGTTTCCCTCCTTCCCGGTGGATGGGCTTTTCCTGTTCCATCTGACGGCAGAAGGTGTAAAAATTTCCCTTGTTCATGCCATAGATGCCAAACCTGGCGGTGCTTCCCTCCTGAACCAAGGCCCGGCATCTCAGCGAAAGGGCTCCCATGGTGTATCTTCCGTTGATCTCGATCAGCGGGTGGATGCCATATTTTCCTTCAGCTTTCCTGAAAAGCAGGGCATCGGCCCCCAGCCATCCTTCATAACCTTGGGTATATCCGCTCTGATGCAAAGCCCCTTTGACCAGATCAACCACCGTTTCCAGGGAGTGTTCGATCCGGGTGAGATGATCCGGGTGAAGAGACGTCTCTCCGCAAACATGGTTGCCCAGATACCTTCCGCGCCTGTCGGTTTCAAAATGGGTCACGCCGCGGAATTCCGGCACTCCCTTTTGAATGAAGAACTGAAGCGAAAAATCGGCCACTTTCTCCAACCAGGGCTCCACCGTGACAAAACCCATCTGGTTGAGCATGCCCGTGAGCAACTCATTGTTTTTGACTTCCGAATCAGGATTGGGAAAAATCAGCAATCCTCTGCCGGATGAACTCCAGGGCGTTTTGACCACCGCTTTTGCATGCTTTCCCAGCTGATGATGAATGGATGACAAGGAGCTGCAAACCACAGGAATGGACGAAACATCCGGGAGCCAATCGATGGAAGGAGACTCCAGGATTCCCTGCAGGCCTGTCACAGCTGAGAGTCGGGAAAAAAGTGTTTTGTGTCCTTCCTGCCACTGAGAGACCGGGCTGTTGAGAAAATCACCGTCACAAAAGGGTAAAAAACAGGAGAGTCTTCGATGGGTCGCCGGACTCCATCCCCAGGGACGCAAGCTCCCGAGGCTTGCTCCACCCAACAGGGCTTCCAGGGCAGTTGCCTCCGTCTGTATTTGGGGTAATTCCAACCCAAGGCCACCAAGGCTTTCCATAAAAACAGGGTTCGGCCGATCGGGAACAACAACCCAATCTTCCTTGTCTCCCAACCAGGCCGGAAGAAAGCTCAGATCGGACTCAAACTTCCGAAGGGTAGCCGGTGCCGTGTAAAAGGGGGACCCATTGGCTATGGCTGGCTCACAGGTGGGGTTGAAACAATAGAGATCCGGTTTTTTCATTCCTTGGATCATGCCCTTGACGAAGAAGCATGCGTTTCCAAAAATAGTGTTTACACTCCAGAATTCTTGCTAATTTTACAGGATGATCCTTTGAACATACCCATATGAAAACTTCCCCATTCCTCATTTGCAACGATCCTTTCAACGATGAAGCAGCCGAGATGATCCTGCACAACGAAAGACCGCGGTTTCTGGCCTCTGTCACACCTATTGCCTTTGACGACATCGAGAAACGTCCGGAGAGACCATTTGCAGATGCACTCTATGTGAACAGCGAAGGGGTCATGGATGTCTACCGGATTGTCGTGGACCAGACTTTCGACAGGAGCGATGAAGAGGATCTGCTCGATGCAGCCTTTGAAGCCTCTGCATTTTTTTGCGAATACATCACATTGATGGAGAAGGAAGAAGGGCTGAAACCCGGTTTTCCTGTAAGAGATTTCAGCGATGAATTGCCAGGACTCAAGATTCTGCATGCCCCGGATCGCTGGACCATCGTCTACAACGGATTGATTGCCGATTTTGCTACAGAGGAGGAGATGGATGATTTTCTGGAAAGCGAACTCAGCATCGAAAGCGAATTGTTGGACAAGGGCATCATCAATCAATTTGACTGACCCAAAACCCGCGGATCGTTGGCCGGATCATTGGTCCCGCCGCTTCTTTTGCCGGTAATAAGCCGAGATGGGATAGCCAAACACCGAAGCCAGAATGATCAGTGTTCCGAGATAAAATCCAGTGGTCATGCGTTCGCTTTCCCCAAAAAAGAAGAAAGCCATCAAAATACCATAGACTGGTTCCAGGTTGATCGTCAGGGTTACATTGTAGGCCGTGAGGTGTTTCATCACGGCAACCTGAATGGTATGGGCAAAGGCCGTACAAAGGGTTCCCAGCAGGAAGAGATAGAACAGGTCGGACCAGGATGGCGTCAGAAGATTCCTTCCATCGGCAAAACCCATGATGAGGAGCAGCACCGTTAATCCGCTCATGCCCCCAATCATCTCATAGAAACTGATGATCACCGCCTTGTGCCTGGCCACCAGCTTTCGGTTGAGTACGGTGAACAATCCCGCAAGGAAGGCTGAGAAAAGTGCCACAGCCATTCCGGCTGCATAGCGTGTCTCAAAACGAAAGATCAGGTAGAGTCCGGCCAGGATCAACAGTCCGGTCAATACCTCTATCCAATTGATGCGTTTCCTGAAAAAGAAGGGCTCCAGAAAGCTGGTAAAGAGCGTCGTCGTGGCAAAGCAACCCAAGGCGACGGAGATGTTGGACAGCTTGATTGCCCCGAAAAAGGTGACCCAATGCAGCGCGATGATCAACCCGATGCCAAAGAATGCGGCCATTGTGCGAAAAGGCACCCTGAAAGACTCTTTTCTGATCAGGAGATAAACAAAAAAAGTGGCAACAGCCAGGATCATGCGGTACCAGACCAGCTCAAGGGCGGGGAGTTGAATCAGCTTCCCCAATACGGCCGTGAAGCCATAAATGAGCACGATCAGATGCAGTTTGAGGTAGGCGGTTGTGATCTCTCGTTTCAATCTTTCTAATTTTTTGCCAAAAATAATATCGTTTCGTATATATGTTAACTTTGTAAAAGGTTTTCCGTACTTTCGGAAACGATCAAAATTTTATCACTTTCACTCATGGTTCTCGACAACATTGAAAATGCAGGCCGGTACATGGTTTTGGGAGAAGGGATTGCCGCAGCCTTTCAATACATTCAGCAAAACGATCTCAAATCGGTTCCCGCCGGGAAGTATGTACTGGATGGAGACAAGCTTCTGATGAATGTTTTTGAATTTGAAGCCACAAACCTGGATGAATGCAAACTGGAAGGCCACCGGAAATATATTGATCTTCAATATTGGGTCGTGGGATCTGAGCTGATGGGTCATGAAATTCTGGATCAGCAACCGGTCATTACCCCTTACAACGAGGAGACCGACTGCGGTTTTTACAAATGTCTCGCCTCTTATTCCAGACTGGATGTGGGCATGTTTGTCATTTACTTTCCCACCGATCTCCATACGGCCGTTGCCGATCCGTTGTGCGATGGCAAGGTTAAGAAGATCGTCTTCAAGATCCGGGTTGCCTGATCAACATTTTTGCCGCGTAACAGAGTCCGCCAATCGAATCGGCGGACACTTCCTTTCCCTCAAACCGGATTTTCCATTCCCCGTCACAGCCATCGATGTGCAACACGGGTGGTGAGACAGGATCCGGATGGGATGTCACCCAATCAGTATCCTCCGGAGTCAGGTCGTTTTCCACTTCGAAACCCGACCGCTCCAGGGCCGTCCGCACCAATGGGTTGCCCCCAACCGCAGAAGCAAGCCTTGCGATCCCCCGAAATTTTTTTCTGACCCTGAATTCACCTCTTTCCGGATCAAAATTCAGCTGACTGTTGTGCGCAAAAAGCCGTTCCAGCCGTCCGCTCGCAACCACCTCCTCGGGTATACCCTCCAGGATTCCCTGAGGCGACATCATCCAGATGCGGTCGGCCGTTGAAAGGGCTATCTGCAGGTCGTGCGTGGAAAAGAGGATGCATTTGCCCTTTTCATCGGCCAGTTGATGCAAGAGGGATACCACGTCCAATCGACCGGCAATGTCCAAAAAAGCGGTAGGCTCATCGAGAATCATCAGGGGGGTGTCCTGCGCCAGGGCCCTGCCAATCATGGCACGTTGGCGCTCTCCATCAGACAATTGGTTGACAAACCGCTCGCCAAATCCCTTCAATCCCACCATTTCAATTGCCCATTCCACCATCTGGTGATCGGCCTCGTCCAACCTTCCAAACCAGCCGGTGTAAGGATACCGGCCCAGGCTCACCAACTCTCGTACCTTCAGGTTGGCGACTACCGTACTTTCGGTGGAAACGAAACTGATCCATCGTGCCTTATCCGAAGCCGAATAATGGTCAAGCTGCTGCTGGCCGATCCGGATCTCACCTTCCAGCCTGGGAAGGAAACCGGCAAGGGTTTTGAGCAGGGTACTTTTACCGATGCCATTGCCTCCGATCAGGGCCACCAGTTCTCCCTGGCAGGCCTCCAGATCCATCGCTCCGGCAATCACCTTTGGGTTGTGATGCCCACGAAAACCGATAGACAACCCCCTGCAGGCTACTGTAATTTCCCTTTTCATTTCAGATGGCCCCCATTTTTTTATTTCGGAAAATGATCCAGATCACGATCGGAATGCCCAGCAAGGCGGTGACCGAATTGACCGGAAGTGTGGACCCGGACCCGGGAAGCTGCGACAACAGATCGGCAATCAGCATCAGCAAGCCCCCTGAAAGGATCGAAGCCGGAATCATGTTGAGGTGAAGCGGGGACCCGAAAAACTTCCGCACCAGATGAGGAACGATGATTCCGATGAAACCGATGGGTCCGCAGAAAGCCGTCACACTGCCGGCAAGGACCGATGTGGAGGCGAAAACCAGGATGTAGGCCACTTTGATGTTCATACCCATGCTTCGGGCATATCTTTCACCCAGCAAAAAGGCATCGAGAAACTTTGCCGAGAAGAGGGAGAGCAGCAGTCCGGCAACAACGGAGGGAACCAAAACCATCAGCTGGTCACCCGTGGTCGAACTCAGGCTGCCCATCGTCCAGATGATGAACAATTTCAATGAGGACTCATTGCTGAAATATTGCAACAGATTCACCACCGAAAAGAGGGCACTGGAGATCAACAGCCCCAGAATCAGGACAGTCATCAAATCCTTTAGCCGCGAGGCAATCAGCACTATGACCAGCATCATGGCACCCGCTCCCAGCCAGGCAGCAAGGACAATTCCCCAGGATCCGGCCAAAGAAAACAACGTCGTTCCGCCAAAAAACCAGCCAAAGGAGAGGACAAACAAGGCAACCCCCAGCGTAGATCCGGAGCTGATGCCCAGAATATCCGGACCCGCAATGGGGTTCCTGAACAGCGTCTGCATCTGCAAGCCGGCCACTGACAACGCCGCTCCTGCCGCCAGCGCCGTAAGGGCTTTGGGTAGTCTGAATTTGAAAAGAATGGTCGCCAACTGGGGATCGCAATCGCCATTTCCCAACAAACAGCCTAGCGTCCTGGACCAGGAAAAATGGACCGAACCCACCATCAGATCCAGCACAAAAAACACCAACAGTGCCGGTATCAGCACGGCATAAGCCGGAAGGTTTTTTTTGTAGTCCGAAGTCATCCTCAATTCAACTTTTTGTAATAATGGAAAAGGGTGTCCCTCCGGGGATCGGCATGCAACAGTTTGACCAGATCAGACAGGATCAGATCGGGATGCACCACCCCGCTCTCCCAATAATCGTTGCCACCGTTGGCATTGATCTTCAAATTGTTGTTGTAAACCCTGTGGTTCTTAACGGGTGACAGACCGGCAAATCGGTTGTCAAATTG
>JAJTBP010000140.1 GCA_021286825.1 Marinilabiliales bacterium
AATTGGGGCCGATCAGTTTGGTACCCTTCTTGGCCAGGTAAGGCATGACTTTCACCATGTCCAGCGTCGGAACTCCTTCCGAAATGGCAATGACCAGTTCTACTCCGGCTTCTGAGGCTTCCAATACCGCATCGGCGGCAAGGGGTGCCGGCACAAAAATGATGGAGGTGTTGGCCCCCGTCGCTTTTACCGCCTCTTCCACTGTGTTGAAAACAGGAATACCGTCGACCGTCTGGCCCCCTTTCCCTGGAGAGATTCCTCCCACCACCTGGGTACCGTACGCTTTCATCTTGCCTGCGTGAAAACTGCCATCTCTTCCGGTGATCCCCTGAACCAGCAGTTTTGTATTTTTGTTGACTAAAATGCTCATAATGTCTTCAAATTAAGGATTTTCCTGTTATTTGCAAAGGGCTATCGCCTTTTGTGCTGCCTCGCTCATTGTCTCCACGATCGGCAGATTGGCCTCTTTCAGAATCTCGAGTCCTTCCTTGGCATTGGTGCCTGAAAGCCTAACCACAATCGGAACGGATACTTTGATCTTTTCCAGAGCAATGATCAATCCCTTGGCTACATCATCACATCGGGTGATTCCGCCAAATATATTGATCATCACAACTTTGACGTTTTTGTCAGAAAGGATGAGGTTCATGGCGTCGATCACCTTTTGCGGATTGGAACTTCCCCCGATGTCGAGGAAGTTGGCCGGTTCCCCGCCGAAATGTTTGATGAGGTCGAGGGTGGCCATGGCCAATCCGGCTCCATTCACCATACAGCCGATGTTTCCGTCCAGTCGGATATAGGTCAAACCCTTGTCTTTCGCCGCAATCTCTTTCTTTTCATCTTCTGTCGGTTCGTTGAGCGCCTCAATTGCTGTCTGGCGGAACAAGGCATTGTCATCGAAATTCATCTTTCCATCCAACGCAAGCAACTGTCCCTCCTCGGTGATGACCAGTGGATTGATCTCCACCAGTGAGGCATCGGTGTCCATGAAGATTTTGTAAAGCTTTTGGAACAGGTCGGCCCCTTGCTTGACGAGCGCGATGTCCTGGAAAAGGGCAAAAGCAATTTTTCGGGCAAGGAAAGGGGTAAGCCCCAATTCCGGTTCAATCACAAATTTGTGAATGGCTTCCGGATTGTCTTTCGCAACCTCTTCAATTTCTACGCCTCCTTCGCTACTGGCCATAAAGACGACGGATTTGGAATTCCGATCAATGGTGAGTCCCACATAAAACTCGGAACCAAACTTGACTCCTTGCGCCACCAATACTTTTTCCACTGTGTAGCCCTTGATGTCCATGCCCAGAATCTTACCTGCCAGTTGTGGAACCTCTTCGGCGGTACGGGCCAATTTGACACCTCCGGCCTTGCCACGCCCTCCGGCATGAACCTGCGCCTTGATCACCACCGGCAATCCGAGTTGGGATGCTGCTGAAACGGCTTCCTCCACCGTGTAACAGACTACCTCCTTCGTCACGGGTATCCGGTAGCGGGAAAAAATCTCCTTCGCTTGATATTCGTGAATCTTCATATATAACTAATTTGATTAGATAAAAAATTCAAGATTGAAAAAATTGATTTTTAGTTGATTCGAACAGATAATCGGAATAGTTTAGTTTGTTTGATTGTCCGAAGTTAAGTAAATTTTTAAAAAAGATTTAATTTAGCGTTTCTATTTCTTACCCCATGTCCAAGAATATATTTTCCAGAATCAAAGCGTATACGATCATGATCATAGGTCTTGCCTTATACGCATTTGGGGTTACTGCGTTTCTAATTCCGGTGAAAATTACGGCCGGCGGGGTGACCGGAATTTCAATGCTGATCTTTTATTCCACAGGGATCCCAACGGGTTATCCCTACTTCATCATCAACAGTTTCCTGATTGTCCTGGCCATTCGGATCCTCGGCACCAGCTTTGGGTTGAAAACGCTTTTTAGCATGGTGGTCATCTCCATATTACTCAATGTGATGCAGATTTTTATTAAAGAACCACTTGTGACGGATATTTTTCTCTCGTCGGTTCTGGGAGGTATTCTTTGCGGGGTTGGACTGGGGATCACTTTTAACCAGGGAGGCAGTACCGGTGGAACCGATATCATTGCGATGATCATCAACAAGTACCGAAACATCAGTCCGGGCAAGATCATCCTCTACTGCGATGTGATCATCATCTCCTCCTCCTTCTTTGTCCTGCATTCCGTCGAGAAACTGGTTTACGGATATGTCACCATGTGGATCGTTGCCTATTCGATAGATGCTTTTCTTACCGGTGCCCAACAATCGGTGCAGCTTTTTATCTTCTCCGAAAAGTATGAAGAGATCGCCGATTTCATCAATCTGGAGTCACGTCGGGGATTGACGGTGATTGACGGAACCGGTTGGTATACGAAAAAACCTGTCAAGATGCTCATGACGGTGGTGCGCAAACGAGAATCCCCCTTGATTTTCCAAAAAATAAAACAGATTGACCCTGAAGCATTCATTTCCCTGGGATCGGTAATGGGGGTCTATGGAAAGGGATTTGATGAAATTAAACATTAAAGAACATCTGAAAGGGTTGATTCCTGTTTCCCGAGGTCAAAGAATCAGGAAAGGCCGGCGACCGGAATGGTTGTTGGGCATCGCCCTCTTTTTACTGCTGGTCTTTACTTTTGCCCGGATCATGTGGAACAATTACATGATTCCTTCGGTTGACCAGAAAGAGGACATTCTCCTGGCAGAACCCCATCTTCTGTATGGCCTGCCTGTCGATTCATTCCATGTGGAGGAGAATAGTGTCCGGAACAACGAAAATCTATCCGACATCTTGTTGGACAGGGGTGTTTCTCCCCAAACGATCGATAAGATTGCCCATCTTCCCTCCACAACCTTCGATGTCCGCAAGATGAAGGCAGGAAAGGATTACGCTCTTTTCTATTCGAAGGATTCACTTAGGGCGCCTCGCTATTTTGCCTATTCGGACAACCCCGTCGATTATTATGTGATCAACCTTTCGCCGGATTCCTGCCGGATCCATGCAGGCAAAAATGAGGTAAACACCCGCAAAAGCCTGGCAACGGGGGTAATCAACTCCTCCCTGTGGAATGCCATGAAGGAGAGCAACCTGGATCCCATGATGGCCATTCAACTGTCGGAACTTTTTGCCTGGTCGATCGATTTCTTCGCTATCCAGAAAGGGGATCACTTTACGGTATTGTATGACCAGGATTTTGTCAAGGGAGAGCAGATCGGTGTTGGACACATTCACGCGGCCATTTTCAATGCTTCCGGACAGGATTTTTATGCCATCCATTTTGAGCAGGAGGATGGCCAAAGCTATTTTGATGAGCAGGGGCGAAGCATCCGCAAGGAGTTTCTGAAGGCTCCGCTCAAGTTATACCGGATCAGCTCCCGATTCTCGGCAGCCCGGTTGCATCCGATCCTCCGGATTGTCCGGCCCCATTTTGGTGTGGATTATGCGGCACCTACCGGAACTCCGGTCTTCTCCATCGGGGATGGTGTGGTTCAAACCAAGACTTATCAAGCTGGCGGTGGCGGTAATTTTGTGAAGATCCGGCACAATTCCGTCTATACCACCACCTACATGCACCTTTCCAAATTCGGACCGGGCATTCAAGCCGGGACGCGGGTACGCCAAGGTCAGGTGATCGGTTTTGTGGGTGCTACCGGGTTGGCATCGGGACCGCATCTCGATTTCAGGGTTTTCATGAATGGATCGCCCGTTGATCCGCTCAAGATCAAATCGCCACCGGCTAATCCGGTAAGTGAGCAAAACAAGGCGCAGTTTGAAGCAACCCGCGATAGACTGCTTCGTGAGATGAAGAGCATGAAGGCCGCATTGGCCAAAAAGAAAACGGATTAGTCTTTCTTCGCCTGTGCCAGCATGACGTCGGCTACATACTGACGGATCTGCTGTTCTTCTTCCTTGCGGCAGATCAGAAGGGTTGACCCCGATTCCACTACAATGTATTCTTTCAAACCTTGAATGACAGCTGTTTTGTCGTTGGGAAGTTTGACGATGCAACCTTCCGAATCATAGAGAAAGGTATTTTTCCCTGAGACGGCATTGCCCAGTTTGTCCAACGGATGATTTTCGTAGAGCGATCCCCAGGTTCCCAGATCGGACCATCCGAAATCTGCTGTCAGTACATAGACATTGCCCGCCTTTTCCATGATCCCGTAATCGATGGAGATGTTGGGACATTCGGAATAGCTCTTTTTGATAAACAGGGGTTCATTCTCGGTAAAAAGCCACTTTTTACCATTTTCAAAGAGGGCGTTGACCTCCGAAAGGTATTTTTCGAAGGCGTTGAGGATGGCTTCTGCCGACCAGATGAATATCCCGGAATTCCAGAAGAACTCACCGGTATCGATGAATACCTGGGCCATTTCCCGGTTGGGCTTCTCAGTAAAGGTCTTGACTTTAAATAGGTTGTTGAAATCACGGAATCCGAATTTCTCGTTCACCTGGATGTAGCCATATCCGGTCTCCGGCCTGTTGGGCTCGATGCCTAGCGTTACCAGAACCTCCTTCTCTCCTGCAAACTCAATCCCTTTCTTGATTTCGTCCAGGAACAGCTCCTCCTTGATGATCAGGTGATCCGAGGGGGAGACAACTATTTTAGCCTCCGGACAGAGGTGATGGATCTTGTAGGTGGCATAGGCGATGCAGGGGGCCGTATTTCGGCGCAAAGGCTCGAGCAGGATCTGCGACTCATGGAGCATCGGAAGCTGGTCGGCAACCAGATCCCGGTAATTCTCACTGGTGACGACATAGATGTTTTCTGCAGGCATGATCTTGTTGAACCGCTCGAAGGTCAGTTGTAACAAGGTCTTGCCAAGACCCAGAATGTCGATGAATTGTTTGGGTCTCTCAGCGGTACTCAGAGGCCAGAAGCGGCTTCCGATTCCACCGGCCATAATCACACAGTAAATGTTGTTGTTTTCCATGTCCAGGCTATTTGCCGCAAAGTTAGTTTTTTTGGATGGATGATCAAATGGAGAGAATTGGTAACCAAGGGATGGATCTGTCCGTTAAGTAAATAATTCGTACTTTTATCAAAAAAAGCAAGATGAAGGTTTTCGAAGAGATAGGAGGCTATTTCCAGTTGATGGAAAGGGTTTTCAGTAAGCCTGAGAGGCCCCGCATCTACTGGCACCAGCTGGTACTGGAGATTGAAAAACTGGGCCTCCGGTCCATTGGCATCGTTGCTGTCATTTCGGTTTTCATGGGTGGAATCATCACCTTGCAGCTGACTTACAACATGTCCAATCCCTTGATGCCAACCTATATCATCGGATTGGGCAACAGGGATACCCTCATCCTCGAATTTTCCTGTACGGTGCTCAGCCTGATGTTGGCAGGCAAAGTTGGTTCCAACATTGCCTCCGAGATTGGCAGCATGCGGGTGACAGAGCAGATCGACTCGCTCGAACTGATGGGGGTCAACTCCGCCTCTTTTCTGATTCTTCCCAAGACCATCGCGGTGCTGTTCATCAGTCCGATCCTCTTTGTCTTCAGTGTCTTTTGTGGCATCATCGGCGGACTCATTGCAGGTCCGGTTTCCGGAGTGGTCACCATTGCCGATTACATGGGGGGAATCAAGACCTCCTTCGTTCCCTTTTTTGTGACCTTTTCGATCATCAAAACCATGGTTTTCGGGTTTCTGATCGCGACAGTTCCGGCTTACATGGGTTATTACGTTCAGGGAGGGGCCCTCGAAGTAGGGCGTGCCAGTACCCGTTCTGTGGTCAGTACCAGCATCCTGATCCTATTTTTTGACTTGATTCTGACTCAGTTGTTATTCAAATGATTGAGATAAAAAATATCAACAAATCGTTCGAGAACAGGCCCATCCTCAAGGATGTCACCACCCTGTTTGAGAAGGGGAAAACCAACCTGATCATTGGACAGAGTGGTTCCGGCAAGACGGTGTTGCTCAAATCCATTGTCCGGCTGATTGAGGTGGATTCCGGTGAGATTCTTTTTGATGGCCGCGACATACGCCTGATGAGTTTCAGGGATCTGCAGCAACTGCGGCAGGAGATGGGCATGGTCTTTCAGGGGGGAGCATTGTTCGATTCTCTGTCGGTCGCCGAAAATGTTCGGTTTCCCATGGATATGTTTACGACGATGAGCGCCGCAGAGAAGGCAAGGCATGTGGATTTTTGTCTCGACAGGGTCAACATCAAAGGAGCCCATAAACTCTTTCCGTCCGAAATCTCCGGCGGGATGCGGAAGCGGGTCGCCATTGCGCGTGCCATTGCCCTTAATCCGCGATACCTCTTTTGTGATGAACCCAATTCCGGGCTGGATCCGGTTACCTCCATCCTGATCGACAACCTCATCCATGAGATCACGGAAGAGTTCAACATCACCACACTTGTCAACACCCACGACATGAATTCGGTCATGGAGATCGGCGACAACATTCTGTTCATCTCGGGAGGAGAAAAGGGTTGGGAAGGGAACAACACGCAGATCCTCTTCACGAGAAATAAGAAACTGAATGAATTTGTCTTTGCCTCTCCTTTTTCAAAACGGATCCGGGACCTGAAACAAAGGGAGGATGATGAGTGATTCGTCTGGTAAGACAAGGGAATTCCGGTAAGACAGAAAATGGCGGAGTGGAACAGGTTTGGGTCCAACCCCTGATCCCCGCACCCGACCGCAACAATCCCGATGGTGAAGCATCCGGAAGTTGAGGTTGTTCTAAAGATTGTGGTTATCTTGCGACGGTAAAAAGGTTACTTCAACCATGAAATCTAATATTTGGCTCATAGTGATGATCTGCTGGTTGGTAGGTTCCTGCAGTGTGGGATCCAAACCGGGAGATGTGCTCTCTGCAAAGAAGATGGTGCCCATCCTGGTCGACATTCACCTGGCCGAGGCGATCCATGCCCAACGGTTTAGCATCAACCTCAACAAGGATAGCCTGCAGGAGGATCTCTATCTCTCCATCTGCAGGAAGCACAAAATTGACCGCTCCACGCTTGAGAAATCGTTGTTGTACTATGGACAGCATACGAGGGAATACCTGGCCATCTCCAAGGAAGTGCTGGACGTGCTGAGTGAAATGGAAGTCAATTCCAAGAAGGATACCGCCCGTCCTACCCCCATGAAACATTATACCCTGGACACTACCCAGGTGAAAAAACCCCAGGGAAAGCCGATCCCCAATTCACAGATCCGCTAAGGATCCAAGCTTTTGTCTGATGCGAAAAATTTCTGCACACCTGGTTTTTGATGGTCGGGGGGGGTGTTATCCCAAAGCCATCCTTACCCTCGATGATGAGGGCACCCTGCTCTCCCTCGAAAGAACAGAGGGTGAACTGAAAGAAAGCTCCCACGTGGAGTTTTTCAGCGGAGCCCTGATGCCGGGATTTGTAAATGCCCATTGCCACCTTGAGCTCTCCCATCTGAAAGGGCTGTATCCCAAGCATTCGGGGATGGTCGCCTTTCTTAAACAGGTGGTCGAAAATCGAGCGATGGCTGAGGATGAGATGCTGGTTGCTGCAGAGAAAGCAGATCTGGCCATGTTCAGGGACGGGATCGCTGCCGTCGGGGATATCTCGAACGGGACATCCTCCTTTCCGGTGAAAAGCCAGTCGGCCCTATCCTATTTTACCTTTGCCGAAGCGCTTGGCTTTCTGCCGGAGAGGGCAGAGCTCTCCTATCAGCGGGTTGCTGAGGTGGTGGAACAGGCCAGAGCCATGGGACTGAAAGCCGTTGAGGTTCCCCACGCATCCTATTCGGTGTCAGAACCGCTCTTTGCTCGCTTGCGGGAGGCGGCCTCACAAACCCCGTATCCCGTTTCCATACACAACCAGGAGAGTGCGCAGGAGGAGCAGTTCTTCCTTACCGGTGATGGAGCGATGGCGCAACATCTGACCGGGAATCTGGGACTGGATATCTCGGGTTTTGTCCCCTCCGGACGCAGTTCCTTGCAGACCATTCTGGAACGAATGTCACCAAACAATCCTTTGCTGCTTGTTCACAACCTCCATACCAGCCAAAAGGACATAGACTACCTCAAGACCGTGAGACGCGTCGATAACACATGGTTTGTTCTGTGTCCGGGATCCAATCTTTACATTCAACAAAGGTTGCCTGATGTGCCGCTCTTCCGGCGGAATGGCTTGCAGATCTGCCTGGGAACCGATAGCCTCGCCTCCAACGACCAACTCTCCATCCTGGGCGAGATGGTTTTGCTTCATGGCTCGTTCCCGGATGTGCCACTGGCAGAATTGGTATCCTGGGCAACCTATGATAGAAAAGATGGATCTCGCAAATCGCAGACTGACAGACGATTCTGTCGTCAGGAGATTAATTTAATTGAATCGCTATGGCAACCTTTCTTTTTGATAAGACCATTTTCGGACCCGTTCAGAGCAGAAGGCTGGGCGTCTCGCTTGGCATCAACCTGCTGCCCAATGATGTAAAACTTTGCTCATTCGATTGTATTTATTGTGAATGCGGATGGAATCCGGAAAAAAAAAGCAAAGCTGCCAAATTGCCTTCTCGTGATGAGGTGAAACAGCTACTCCGCAGGAAACTGGAGGAGATGATGGCCGAGTCGGTCCTGCCGGATGTCATCACCTTTGCCGGCAATGGAGAACCTACCCTTCATCCTGAATTTGCCGGGATCATTGATGATACCCTTCTCCTCAGGGATGCCCTGACTCCCGCTGCGCGGATCGCTGTGTTGTCCAATGCTACCCTATTGCACAAAAAGAGTGTGGTAGAGGCTTTGAAAAAGGTGGATGACAACATCCTGAAGCTGGATGGCGGGATTCCGGAGACCCTTCACCTCCTCAACAAACCGGTGATCCGATTCAGTCTGCCTAAACTGGTGGAACAGCTGAAGCAATTCGATGGGCATTTTATCCTGCAGACGATGTTCCTTCGCGGAAGTTTTGAGGGGATCGAATTCGACAATTCATCGGATGCGGAAGTCACTGCCTGGATGGAAAAGGTGAAGGAGATCCGACCGGCAAAGGTGATGATCTATTCGATTGCGCGGGATACTCCGGCAGATTCCCTTCGGGCAGTG
>JAJTBP010000141.1 GCA_021286825.1 Marinilabiliales bacterium
AAAGCATGGTGTAGCTTTTGCCGGAAGGAGATTCGGTAATGGTGACTGCCAGTTTGGCTACATCCTCACTGGAGAAGACCATATCGGAGGTATAGGCAATGAGTTTGGAGATCTTGACCGATGGCGATTCTCCGACATAGAGATAGGCTTCGACGACCGGTTTGTCTTGAAAACCGGTGACAACCGTCTTCTGACAGGAGACGGCCAGCACCGCAAGAAGTAATATATGGATTTTTCTCATGACTAAAATTTGAGTGAAAGGGTGAGGTTGGGGGTAATGCCAAGATAACTGATGTCACTTTGCAGGATCGTATCGTCGACAATCTGAAACTGTCTGGAGCTTACGTTGATGCGGTTGTAGAGATTAAAAACGGATAGTCCGATGGAGTTGAGTTTTCCTTTCTTTCCAAACAGGTCGAACCGGTAAGACGCAGCAATGTCCATCCTGTGATAATCGGGCAAACGGTATGAGTTTTTGTCGCTTACGGCGTAATAGGACCCCGTCGTTCCGTCGATGAGATGGAGGGTGTAGGCTCCGACCGGGGCAGTATAGGGTCGTCCTGTGGCATAGATCCAAGATGCGGAGAAGTCGAAGTTCCCGAATTTGTAGATGGCCACCATCTTGAGCTCGTGTGTCACATCCTGGTTGGCAAAAAAGTACTGGTCACTTTGGAGCGGAAACCGGTTTTTCACCTGGCCCAGGGTATAGCAGATCCAACCGTTGAAATTGCCTGCCTTCTTCTGGGCCAGAAATTCCATGCCAATGGTGTATCCGTTGCCTGTAAAAAATTGTTCAGTGGAGGTGACACTGCTGCCTGGTTGGGGTATCGAGCGGTATCGCATGGAGTATTCGGTCACGTTGTGGTTCAGCTTGTAGTATCCTTCCGCACTGAAGAGGTAATCGGGCAGGTCATAGTTGAGGCCCATGTTAAAATGGAGTGACGAACTGACGGGAATCTCCTTCCCGTTGGAAAGTATCCAGAAATCACGGTTACCAGACATGACATCTTCCCGTACCACCCGGTTGGCGAACTGATCATAGAGACCTGTGGCACTGTTGAGTGTCAGGTTTTTGGACAGCTTATAGCTTGCATTGAGCCGGGGTTCCGGATAAAAACGGTTGGTGGCTGTAAAGTAGTTGAGGCGCAATCCGGGAGTCACGGTAAGCAGGTTGTCCAGAAACATCATCTTATCCTGAAGATACCCCCCGGCAATGGCGGCCCGGATGTCCTTATGCAAGACGGTCAGGGTGTCGTTTTGCTGGTAGGTATAGTCGATCGCGTACCAGGTGCCAAATCCACCAAACTCCAGCGTATTCTTGTCGTTCACTACTTTTTTCCAGTCATTTTTGATGCTGAAATCGAGCAGGTTGTTGTCCTCCAGAATCCCGCTTTTGCGGATGGTGGATATTCCATCGACATCAACTGTAATGGAGCGCCTTTCATCGCGGGTGCTGTAATAATCCGAGAAACTGACCAGGAGGCTGGAGGAGAGCACCTCACTCAACTTGTGCTGCCAGCGGGCACTGGCGCCCACATTGCCGTATCGGCTAAAGTCGGAATTGCTCATCGAGATGTTGGGCATGGTGGCAGAAGAACCGCCTCCGCCACCTCCGGGAGGAGCTCCGCCACCCTCGCGCATCCGAAACTGTGGTGTGTTGTCCAGATAGTCTGTCCCGTTGAAGATACTCAGGGTGTAGATGTCCTTCTTGGTGGCATTGTAGGTGATCTTGCCGTTCAGGTCATAAAAATAGCTTGCCGTGTTGGCATTTCGCCCCATGAATGGTCTGCTGGAGGTGGTGGCACTCGAGGATTTGCTCAAGGCACTGATTTTGTCATAGAGGTAACCCTGATAGGATCTTCGAAAGGCAAAGAGGGTGGTGATCTTGTCCCCGATGGGCAATTCGGCATAGGTATTCAGACTCAGCAAGCTGACTTCGGCCCCGATCGTCGGTTTTTTGGCATTCCCGTCCTTGCCGGTTATCTCGGTGACACTGGAAAGCCGTCCGCCAAATTTGGAATCAAAGCCACCCTTGTGCAACTGCACATCCTTGATGGCGTTGGAGTTGAAGGCGCTGTAAAAGCCATAAAGGTGGTCCACGTTGTAAACGGTAAATCCATCGTATAAAATCAGGTTCTGGTCTGGCGTACCACCCCTGACATACATGCCGGCAGATCCTTCGTTGGCTGCACTGACCCCGGGCATCAGCTGAAATCCCCTCATGATGTCCTTCTCTCCGATATTGGGCAGGATCTTCAGGGCAATGGGCGACATCTTGATCTTTTGTTCGAGGGTCGATTGTTGCAATGCCTTGTCATCCTTTCGACCATTGATAAAGACCTCGGTGATCCCAACACTCTGCATTTTCATCTCTACATGCAGGGGCTCATTGGTCTTGCCGGGTGTCAATTCGATTTTTTTTGTATGATATCCCAGATAGGAAACCACCACAACGGCAGTATCGGCGGGTACTTTTTCCAAGGCGAAATGTCCGTTCTGATCGGTTGAAACACCCTTTGTCGTACCCTCCATCATGACGGTGGCGAACGGAATGCGCTCCCCGTTGGCTTCATCCACCACCTCCCCCGAGAGCAGGAAGTTGCGTTTGACGGGTTTCAGGTTTTTGCGCTCAATGACCCGCACTTCCTGAACCTCTTCCTTTTGGTGAAGCAGCTGGTTGAGTTGCTCTTTGTCCTTGGCAACATAGATGAACCCATCCTTTCCAACCAGGGTAACCATGTCCCAGGAGTTGCGGAACATGTGCAAGATTCCCCCGACCGTCTTTTCCTGGTCCGTCATGAAGGAGGTGTTGAACTGCCGCAAAAAAGTGGGTTCATAAATAAAGCGGATGTTGAGGTCATGACCCACTTCGGTCAGGATCTCATCCAAGCGGCCTACATAATTTTTTGTGATTCTGAAGTTCTCTACTGTTTGGGCAGAAAGAAACACAGGGAATAAAAAAAAGATCAAACCATACATCCAACGCCTGAAACGTTTCGACATCATGCTCATTCGTTTGTTTTTTAGATCATCATTTGGAGTTTTTTCGAGGCATTAAACAATTTTTCAGGATCGGATCGTTGGTCGTTTGTGTGACCTTTGTTATGTTCAATCTCCCGGTTCAAGTCAGCAGATATCCGGGTTTTCATCAGGTTGTGATCAAAACTATTCGAATCAGATGTTCGAAAAAAAAAGATTCAATGAAATGGCCTAATGCTTCAGTGAACATTTGCTTTTAACAAGCCTAATGGGCAATTGTCCCATGAAAGGAGTACCTGGATCAGGGAATGGACAAAGAACAGGAAAATCGGATGATGCCAGGGGGAAAAGGATCAGGAACTCCATGGGATCATCGGTGGAAAGAACCCTTCTAAATCCATGCCAGGCATTTTGCCAGTTTCTCAGGTGCTTACGAGGTGTTTTTTGCAGAAAGGACATTCCATCTTCCATTTCAGGAAAGCAAAAAAACCTGCAACGGAAGGGATAAACCCCCATTGCAGGCTTTTGTCGGTTCGAAAGACGCTATCTAGGCTCTCAAATCATGGATCCAATGGTTCAATCATCGTCACCCTCTTCCTGAGTGGTGAAGAAGGCTGCATGAACGGGTGCAGGACAGGGGATTTGTTCCCCTTTCAAGGCCGCCCACAACACCTCATTGAAGAGGGCATCCGGTATTTTGTCCTCTTTCCTGAAATCAAATTTCTCACTGAGCCTGGTCAGTCGGTCTTCGGCTTTTGTCTTGTCATTCAGGTCGATCAGGTTGGCAGTTGCCTTGAAAGGCGGATGATTGGCAAGTTTATTGAAGCACCTCCACATCGGGGTGGCAGAAGCATCGTATTGGGTCATCGGCGGCAATCCCAACACCAGTTCGATCGTTCTCAGGGCCGAACTGGTGGAGTACATCGTATGGTCTACAAATCCCTCTTTGACAAATCCTCCGGCAACATAGGTGGTGGAACGATGGGCATCGACATGGTCGGGACCATTCTGCGCATCGTCTTCCAGGATGATGATCATCGACTCATTCCAGATGGGGGATTGGCTAAGGTATTCCACGAACATGCCACAGGCCAGGTCATTGTCGGCGGCATGGGCCTTCGGTGTTGGCCTGCCTACCCGAACCCCCTCCGTATGGTCGTTCCCAAAGCGGATCGTGTTGAGTCTGGGAAGTTCTCCCTTTGCAAGCAGGGCTTCGAAGTCGTTTTTCCATACCCGGAACCTGACCGTATCTCGGATCGAGAGGTCCCATCCCACATAGGTTTTGCAAAAATGATCCTGTAAGACCGGGAGGTTTGGCGTCATCTTTTCGGAAATAAACTCGCCGTAGCTGCGGTAGGAGACGCCATACCTTTTGCAGAAGTCCCAAAGGAATCCGTCACGATTGTTTGCAGTCTCCCGCTCAGCTTCACCGGGATAGGAACCACCCCTTCCACCGTAACTGGTTGGCCAGTTTTTTTCCAGATAATCGGTGGCATAGGCACCCATGGTCCAGTTGTGTCCGTCGGCACTCACCTCCCCGTCGACATAGAAATTGTCGAGTAACACAAACTGTTTGGCAAGGTTGTGCAGGTTTGGGGTCACATTGGCACCGAATAAAGTCAACGACGGATCGCCATTCCCTTCCTTGATGTCGCCCAGCACCTGATCATAGGTTCGGTTTTCCTTGATGACATAGAAAACGTATTTGATTGGGGAGGGATCGCCTACGCGAGAAGGGATTGGATTTCCCGGTTCACCGGAACACTCGGATTCCTTTTCCTTGGAATAGGGGCAGTTGTGATAGACTGCCTGAGAGAAGATCCCCAACTGTTTTTCATCGGGTACCGGCAGCGACTGTAATGTGCCGGTCAACAATCCGGCGATGTATTGTACTTTGTTGTTTTTAAGGTCTGCATGACGGGCTACGAACTCTTTTTTGCTAATCGGACTGGGCCCGAATGGATTGGCTTTCGAGGTGAGTCCCTTGCCATTGGCGATGTAGAGGTGATGATCGATCTCTTTCACGCAGGTCGGATACCAGCCCGTTGGGATGAATCCCTTGCTTTTGCTGTTACCTGGTTCGGAAACATCAAAAACGGCCAGGCAGTTGTTGTCGGCATTGGCAATGTAGAGTCGTTTTTCATCTCCACTGAGCGCAACGCTGTTGGGAGTCGAGCCGGTGGGAGCGGCAGGGAAGAGCGCAGTGTTGAGCGTTTCAACGACACAACCCTTCGCGGTTGAGATGACCGAAACCGAATTGTCGTTGGCATTGCAGACGTAGAGGTATTTTCCATTGTGCGTCAGGCACATGTCGTTGGGATTGTCGCCAACTGGGATGTTGCCTTTCACCTCTTGTTTTTCAGTGTCGAATACCACCACCTTGTTACAACCCCAACAGGTGGCATAAAGGGTTCTGGAATCCTCTGAGAGAAGACAGGTATAACCCTCTCCGCCCAGCGGCAGTTGTTTGACCACTTCTCTTTTTTTCAGGTCATAGACATAAAGGGAGTTGTTTTCCTTGGTGACGGTGTAAAGCTTCTGGTGCTTTTCGTCAATGGCAATCCCGGCGATGGAGATTTTTTCGGGCCATTTTTTTCCGATCACGAGGGTATCGGAAGGTACCAGCTTGCGGTTGTTGAGGGCATAAACCAGGATGCGGTTGTCGTTGCCTCCCGACGCGTAGAGGTATTTTCCATTGGATGAGAAGTCCAGACCGAGCCAGCTTTTGGCGATCATGACCGAATCCAGTGTTTTCATGGCCACCGGATCAATCAACTGGATGGTTTGATCACTCTGCCCGTTGTTGGTAACGGCCAGCAGCTTGTGATCGGGCGAAACAGCCATGTTGAGGGGTAAATCGCCCAATGACAGCATCTTGCCAGACGGTGTTAGTTTCCATCCGTTCGGGAGGGAGATCCTGGCGGACTCCAGCTCATTCAAAGTCTGTCCCTGAAGAGAGGTCGTGGCGACTCCTATCAGTCCCAGACAGGACAATCCGAGCATATGAAATAATCTTTTGACTTGCATGGAATGAAGATTGGTTTGTTGATCGTTGTTATGTCGGCATTAAAGTTCGCGAAATATTTTCTGATATCAAGCGGAAAAACAACAGAGAAAGTCAGCAATGGAAAGGGATTTGGTGAGCAAGGGTGGAACGGGTTCGCAGGAGTATGGGTTTGTCGCTATTTTATTATTTTTAGGAAGTTAAAACCTTGTCAACCTGAAAATATGAACAACCAGCGAAATCTTGTGCGAGCGCTCGGCCTGGGTTATGTGGTCATTTTTGTGGTGGCCAACATCATCGGCTCCGGTGTCTATAAAAAAATTGCCCCCATGGCGGCCGAACTACACTCTTCCGTCTGGATACTGGCTGCCTGGATCGTCGGAGGCGTGATCACCCTCTTCGGGGCATTGAGCAATGCGGAGGTTGCGGGACTTCTGGCCGATACCGGGGGTGAATACATCTATTTCCGCCGCATCTACAACCGCTTTTTTGCATTTCTCTACGGCTGGTCGCTCTTTACCATCATACAGACCGCGACCATCTCTTCGCTGGCCTATGTTTTTTCACAGTCCCTGAACAGCATCATCCCCTTGCCCCACCTGCTTTCATCCCTTCAGGATTTCAACCTGTGGGGTGTCTTTTACCCCTTTCAGGATTTCGGGGTGAAGCTGACGGCCATCTTGCTGATCATGATCCTCACCTTTTTGAACATTTCCGGACTCAAATCGGGAGCAGGGGTGAGCAGAGCGATCCTCCTGATGGTCTTCGCCGGGTTGGGCATCATCGTCGTCTTTGGGATCGCAACCCCCCATCAGCTTCCCGAAGGATTCCTAAAAATGAGTGACCTGACCTCCGGAACGGTGACCGTCTCCTCCTTCTTTACGGCCATGCTTGCTGCTTTCTGGGCATACCAGGGATGGGTATCCGTCGGTTTTATCGGGGGAGAAATAAAGAATCCCAGGCACAACATCCCACGGGGGATCGTTTTGGGAGTCTTCGTGGTGATTGCCATCTATCTGCTGGTGAATGTGACCTACCTTCAGTTGCTTTCCATACCGCAGCTGGAGAGCATCCACGCCGCCGGCAATCAGATCGCTGCAGTGGAGGCCGTCAGGAGTTTCTGGGGATCGGGTGGCGTGCTTTTCATCTCCCTGTTGATTTTGTTGACCACCCTGGGATGTACCAATGCTAGCATCCTTACCGGGGCCAGGCCCTATTATGCCATGGCCAGGGATCAACTCTTCTTCCGAAGCATCGGAACCCTCAACAAAGCCAGTGTGCCCTCCCGTTCCCTGCTATGGCAAGGCATCTGGGCTTCTGTCCTGGTCCTGTCGGGTACTTTCGACCAGCTGACGGATATGATCATCTTCGCCGTCTTCATCTTCTATGGAGCTACCTCACTGGGCGTCTTCATCCTCCGCAGGAAAATGCCGGATGCCCCGCGTCCCTACAAAGTTTGGGGGTATCCCATCGTGCCGGCGTTTTACATTCTCTTTTGCCTGGTGTTGTTTTTCAATACCATCGTGACCCGTCCGCGTGAGGCCGCCATCGGCATGACACTTCTGCTTGCCGGCATTCCGGTCTACCTCTGGTTGCAGAAAAAAAACAAGGGAGACGCTCAAAAAGAGTAGCCCGACGAAGCTCAAAGGGAAAGTGATGAAACCATCCGAAATATCCGTTGCGGAATACCTTTCCGAACTGGCCATCCTACTCCCGGGTGTTCTGCAGTACACGCCATGGCAGATCGTCTCTGAACTCCCGGACCTGATTGCCCGCATTTTGCCAACACTCGATGATTCCTATCAGATTCGGAATGGGATTGCCCTTCACAAGACCGCCTTGCTGGAAGAGGGGGTCGTGCTCAAACCTCCCGTGATCCTGGGAGAAGGTTGCCGAATCGGAGCACATGTGGTGCTTCGGGGAGGCGTCTTGGCCACAAGGGAGGTAACCCTTGGGCCAGGATGCGAGATCAAGTGCAGCATGCTCTTTTCAGGAGCCTCATTGGCTCACTTCAATTTTGTCGGCGACAGTCTGATCGGAAGCCGGGTAAACTTTGAGGCGGGGGCCATCACGGCCAATCACTACAACGAAAGGGAGGAGAAACAGATCTACGTGGCTCTGAATGGACGTTGCCTTCCCACAGGGGTGACCAAATTCGGAACCTTGGCCGGGGACGGTTCCAAAATAGGGGCCAATGCCGTACTCTCACCCGGAACACTGCTCAGACCGGGCTCTGTGGTTGGCCGACTGCAATTGATCGACCAGACGACGGACCTCACCCGGCACTCCGGGAATTCTGGTCTCGAGAGATGATTTATCGCATGGTTTCCCTTTCTCAGCCCTTCCGATTGAAACATTTGTTGGTATAAAAGTGTAAATTTACGGGGAAAAGGGAAGGAGAACCAGCCTGTTTGGCCAATCTCTCCTGACCATAAGAGCGGACCATGTCATTCCATCACTACTCATTCATCGATATACTGATTAGCCTGGTACTGGCTTTTATCATGTATGGGGTTGGGCTTTCACTTACGCTGACCAGCTTCAAAAATGTGTTGCTTTATCCCAAAGCTTTGGTGGTCGGCCTTTCTTCGCAGATTCTGGTCCTTCCCGTGATTGCCTTCATCATCTCCTATTTTTCGGATTTGCCGCTTGCCTTTAAAGTGGGGCTTGTCATCCTATCCACCTGTCCAGGCGGTACAACCTCGGGCTTCATCTCCTATTTTTTCAAGGGAAATGCAGCCCTCTCGATTATTTTTACCTCCATCAACAGCTTCATTACCCTTTTCTCCATCCCTTTTATTGTCAACCTCTGTCTCTCCTTTTATTATGGGAAGACCACCGAGATTCACCTGTCCTATCAGGAGACCATCGTGCAGATTTTCTCTGTCACCATCGTTC
>JAJTBP010000142.1 GCA_021286825.1 Marinilabiliales bacterium
CCCCTTCTCCAAAAAGGACTCCGTCTCGCTGGCAAGCAAAGGGGCTGATTTTGGCGTCTTTGGAGACGAAGAGGTTACCTCCGTCAGCAAGGGTCGGGCCTATGGACTGGAGATGCTGGCCCGTTTCAAGGATCTGGCCGGTTTCAAGGGAGCGCTCACCTATACCTTCGTGAAGAGCGAATTTACCGACAAAAAAGGTGATTTTGTTCCCTCTGCCTGGGATAACCGGCATCTCTTCACGGTGACGGCTACCCGTTCATTCAAAAGAAACTGGGATCTTGGATTCAAATGGCGGTACATAGGCGGCGCCCCTTATACACCCTGGGATCTGGCCCAATCCTCCATGAAGAGTGCCTGGGATGCACAAGGCAAGGGTTATCCCGATTACAGCAAGTACAATACCCTCAGATTGTCTGCCTTTCAGCAACTGGATCTCCGGATAGACAAGGGGTACTATTACCGAAACTGGTCCCTGATGTTTTACCTCGACATCCAGAATGCCTACAACTTCAAGGCACAGCTTCCTCCTGACCTGGTGTTGCAAACCGGAACAGATGGAAAACCGCTGACCGATCCGCAGGATGCGTCGAGGTATTTGTTGAAAACGATCGCTTCAACCTCCGGAACGGTCTTGCCAACCCTTGGCATCATGATCGAATTCTGACAAATTTCCGAAGTTGCCAAATATTCCTTAACTTGTAAATTATGAGATAGATTGTGACCCACTTTCAACAAATCCGTCTCAATTATCAGTCGGATCCATTTCCGACACCCGGATTAAATGTATTAAATACTTGGAAGTTAGGTTTTGATTTTCGTTACTTTGCAAAGTTTTTTAAAAGCAGTTGAATTTACGTTTAGTGTATGGAAGAAAATCTTGTCATCGTCGAGTCTCCGGCCAAGGCAAAAACCATTGAGAAATTTTTAGGCAACAATTACCTGGTCAAATCCAGTTTCGGGCATATTCGCGACCTGGAAAAAAAGGACTTCGGAGTTGACATCAACAACCGATACCAACCCAATTACATCATATCGGAAGATAAGAAAAAGGTGGTTGCTGAGTTGAAGAAAGTGGCCAAGACGGCCAAGACCATCTGGATCGCTTCCGATGAGGACCGTGAAGGAGAAGCCATTGCCTGGCACCTGATGGAAGTGCTGAAACTCAATCCTGACACCACCAACCGGATCGTCTTCCACGAAATTACCAAAGATGCCATCCAGCATGCCATCCAACATCCCAGGCACCTGAACAAGGATCTGGTAGATGCCCAGCAGGCCAGACGCATCCTGGACAGGCTCGTTGGATTCGAGATCTCACCGGTTTTGTGGAAAAAAGTGAGACCCTCCCTCTCGGCAGGTCGGGTTCAATCGGTTGCCGTCAGACTCATCGTTGAAAGAGAAAGAGAAATTACCTCCACCGAATCCTTGCCCTATTTCAAGGTAACGGCACTCTTCCTGGTACCCGAGAAAAATGGCCGTCAGACCCTGCTGAAAGCCGATTGCACCGAACGTTTCGAAAATGAAGCAACAGCCTCTGCCTTTCTTGGCAAGTGCAGTACCGCTGATTTCACCATCGGAGAGATCGTCACCAAACCTGCCAAGAAATCACCGGCCCCGCCCTTTACCACCTCGACACTTCAACAGGAGGCCAGCCGCAAACTGGGTTTCCCGGTTGCTTTGACCATGTCTGTGGCCCAGCGGCTGTACGAATCGGGTAAGATCACCTACATGAGAACCGATTCAACAAACCTCTCACAATTGGCAATCAACAGTGCCAAGAAGAAAATTACGGAAACCTATGGCGAAAAATATGTCAAGATCCGTCATTACAAGACCCATGCCAAGGGAGCTCAGGAGGCCCATGAAGCGATCCGCCCAACCAATTTTTTCGAGGAGGAGGTAGAAGGAACATCCCAGGAACAGCGTTTGTACAACCTGATCTGGAAAAGAACCCTCGCTTCGCAGATGGCGGATGCCGAATTGGAAAGAACAACAGTCAACATTCTGGTATCCAATGCCCCTGAGAGACTTCAGGCCACAGGTGAAGTGCTGAAGTTCGACGGATTTCTGGGGGTCTATCTGGAGTCCAGTGACGATGAATCGATGGGTGAAGATGAAAAGGGATTGCTGCCCCCGCTCACCCTACACCAAAAATTGCCCCTGGAATCCATGATGGCTGTTCAGCGTTTCACCCTGAAACCTGCCAGATACACCGAAGCCAGCCTGGTCAAGAAACTGGAAGAGCTGGGCATTGGCCGGCCATCGACCTATGCCCCAACCATTACCACCATCCAGCAGCGCGAATATGTGGTCAAGGAGGATCGCCCGGGAAACAGCCGCAGTTATGTGCAAATGGTGCTGAAAGGAGGCAACATCCGTCGCGAAGAGCGGACAGAGATCACGGGAGCCGAAAAGGCGAAACTCTTCCCAACCGATATCGGAGGGGTGGTCAACGATTTCCTGATGAAGCATTTTGAGCCCATCGTGGATTTCAACTTCACCGCCTCCGTAGAGAAACAGTTCGACGAGATTGCGGAAGGCAACCTGGTCTGGCAAAACATGATTGATGAGTTCTATCAGCCCTTCCACAAACAGATAGCAGAGGCCCTGGCCAACTCAGAACGGGCCCGCGGCGAAAGAATCCTGGGAACCGATCCGGCTACCGGTAAATTGGTATCGGCCAAGATCGGCAGATTCGGACCGTTTATCCAGTTGGGTGAGACCTCGGAGGATGGGGAGGAAAAACCCCTCTTTGCCAGCCTGCAGCAGGGTCAGAGCATCGAGACCATCACCCTTGACCAAGCCATGAAACTCTTCGACCTTCCCAGGGAATTGGGTGAGTTCGAAGGGAAAAAGGTGACCGTCGGCATTGGAAAATTCGGTCCCTATGTCAAACACGATTCACAGTTTGTCTCGTTGAAGAAGGGAGTTGACGATCCCTATACCGTGCAGTTGGATAGGGCCAGGGAACTGATTCTCGAGAGAAGGGAAAAAATATCCAACTCCCTGCTGAAAACCTTCCCGGAAGATCCGGAGATCCGTGTGCTTCAGGGAAGGTGGGGACCCTATCTGGCCTACAAGAAACTGAACATCAAGCTCAAAAAAGAGACCAAACCGGAAGATCTCTCCTATGCCATCTGCAAGGAATTGATCGATGCTGAATTGAAAAAGACGAAGCAAAAAAAATCCAAATAGAAGTATCGGTCCCGGCAACACCATTCGACGGATTCCTTTACTTTCATGGTAAAATTTGAAGGATATGTGGAAGGAACTATTAGTGCCCGCATCGACCCTCCCTCTGGTTAAAACATTCGACGGAGGCGATGATTTGCTGGGAAGACAACTGAAGGACGGCCGGTGGGATGGTTCACATCTCCCCGACGCTTTCATCATCGGTGTGCCGGATGCGCGCTGCCCTGAATCGTTGTTTTCGGAAGCTCCCGACAGAGTCCGGGAGCATTTGTACCACTTGAAAACCTTCAACGCCTCGTTCCGGATCGTCGATCTGGGAAATGTCAAATGCGGCAATACCCCTGCGGATTCCATGGCTGCCGTCAAAATTGTTGCCGAAGAGATTGCTTCGCTGGGCGTTCCGTTGCTCATCCTGGGCGGAGACCAGCTTTTTACCGTCCCATTGGTAAAGGGTTTGGAAAATCCGCAGGTTCACCTTTCCCTTGTGGATGACCGACTTGACGACAACCATCCGGAAGAAGATTGTCGACTGGACACCTTCATCAACCACCTACCCTCGGGAACAAATGTCAACCTCCTGGCCGCCCAATCCTTTTTCATATCGGCCGATGAAAAGGAAAATTTTCAGACCAGTTACAACGGATCGCTCATCACCCTTGGAACCATTCGGGAAGGCATCGAAGAGATGGAGCCTTTGTTGCGGGAGACGGATATGGTTAGCTTTGATTTGGGTTCCATGAAAGCATCCGAAGCCCCGGGTCAGTTGCGCAACTCACCCAATGGTCTTACCGGCGAAGAGGCTTGTCAGCTTGCCTGGTACGCCGGTATTTCCACAAAACCTTGCTGGTTCGCCCTTTTTGGCTATTCACCGCAACAGGATCCGGAAAATCTGGGGGCCATGATGTGCGCTCAGATTGGCTGGTACTTCCTGAATGGGATAGACAAAAGAACCGATGACATTCCACTCGACGAAGCAATCGATTTTGCCCATTACGTCGTTCCGGTAGAGGGATTGCCGGAACCCGTCACCTTTCTGAAACACCCGGTTACCAAACGGTGGTGGATGGAGGTGCCGTCTCCCGATTGCGACCTGTTTCCACTCCGGATCCCCTGTTCAAAAGGAGATTACAAGAGAGCCTGCAAAAATGAGATTCCCGAAAGGTGGTGGAATTATTTCGATAAAAATTGCTGAAGAGTCGCCTGAAGAGGCTATCTTTCCTGACGAATCCCTCCGTTATCCAAATGGATCTTCCGTGCTGGGTGAAACGCTATAAATGATGAAATTCAAAGGACTTTTGCTGATATTCCTAAATATACTTACCTTAGCCGCGGAAGCTCAACAAGATCCGCAGGTTAGTCAGCACATGTTCAACCAATTGATGATTAATCCGGGTTTTGCCGGAGACAACGGTCCCATCAGCCTCTCCTTGCTGAACAGGCAACAATGGATGGGTTTTCCCGGGGCTCCGGTAACTACGGTTTTCCAAACCGATGCCGCCCTACCCTTGATCGGTAAAAACGATGGAATGGGTTTTACCGTTCTGAAGGATGCCATCGGATATGAAAAGAATGTCTCCTTTGGCGTTGATTATGCCTACCGATTCACCTGGGGAAAAGGGTTACTGGGCTGTGGCGTTTCACTGGGTCTGATGAACAAGAATCTGCGACCCGGATGGAGCGAATCACAGGGAGGAGATCTGATTGACGGATCAGATCCTTCACTACCCAAGGAAGAGGTAAACGGAGTGTTGACGGATGTAGGTCTGGGTTTTTTTTACCGTCGCCCGGATTACTATCTTTCCCTCTCTGCGACCCATGTCAACCAGCCAAAGTTTACATTTGACGAAAAAGGATATTATTCACTGAAAAGACATTACTATCTTTCAGGTGGATATACGATCACCATGAATGATGACCGATTTTTGGTCTTGCCCTCCTTCCTGGTTAAGTCTGACGGGATCACTTCCCAGTTGGATTTGGATATGCTTTTGCAGTATAACAAAAGGTTTTGGGGAGGTTTGGGATACCGAAATCAGGACGCAATCATGGTGTTTTTGGGTTTCGAGATGCAAAACGGGTTAAAAATAGGCTATTCCTATGATATGAATACCTCTGCATTATCCCGCTATAATACTGGTTCTCACGAACTTTACGTATCCTATTCGGTTAGGCTAAATAAAAATAGAAGTCTAAAAACCAAAAGTGTCAGGTTTTTATAACTTTGGATGGAAAAATAAGCGAATCACTTGATATGAGTCGAACGATGAAAAGATTGTTTGCTTATGGTAGTTTTGCCCTAATGTTGATTGCCTCCGGTTGCCACAATTCCGGCAATGGTGAATTGGTTGGGGTGCAAAAACGCGGTAAATACCTTGAGCCCTCTCCCCTCGGAATGGTATTGATTCCGGGCAAAAGTTTTACCATGGGTTCTTCTGATCAGGACATTACCGGTGTTGTCACGCCAACGCGAACGGTTGACCTTGCCAGCTTCTGGATGGATGATACAGAAATCACGAACAACGAATACCGTCAGTTCGTCTATTGGGTTCGCGATTCCATCGCAAGGGATCTGCTTTCTCAGAAATATCCCGAATTCAAACCCACGGCCACCCGCAGGGGTGAACCCATTGATCCTCCCATTCTGGACTGGAACATCCGGTTAAACTGGAGAAAACCGGAATATGCAGCAGAGCTGGAACAACTTTACTATGACAAGAGCGAACGTATCTTTGGTAGAAAGGAAATCGACGTACGCAAGTTGAATTACAACTACTACTGGCTTGATCTTCAACAAGCTGCAAGAAGGGAAAATGCCTACGACTTTGCCAAGCAAAGCTATACCGGAACCGTTGTCGATCTGAACGGCAAAGAGGTCAAAATACAGAATCGGTCCAGTTTCGTCATGACCGAAGCTGTCAACATCTATCCCGATACCCTCGTATGGATTCGGGATTTCACCTATGCTTTCAATGAGCCCTGGACCAAGATGTACTTTTCACACCCCGGATTCGATGACTATCCGGTCGTGGGAGTCTCCTGGAAACAGGCCAAGGCCTTCTGTATGTGGAGGACGAACTACAAGAACAAAAGTCTCTCAGACAAGGGAGACTACGCCGTTCAGGATTACCGGTTGCCCTCTGAGGCCGAGTGGGAATTGGCAGCCAGAGGTGGTCTCGAGAATTCGATGTACCCATGGGGTGGTTATTATACACGTTCCAAAACCGGTTGTTTCCTCGCCAATTTCAAACCCATGCGTGGCAATTACAGCGATGACGGAGGCAAGGCTTCTGTCAAGGTGGCCACCTATGAGCCCAATGGATACGGGTTGTATGACATGGCCGGAAACGTGGCAGAATGGACCATCACCGCCTATGATGAATCGACCTACAACTTCATGCATGACCTGAATCCGAACTTTGAATACAATGCTTTGCCCGACGATCCGCCTACCATGAAAAGAAAGGTGATCAGAGGCGGATCATGGAAAGACATCGCCTTTTACATTCAGGTGGGTACACGTACATTCGAATATCAGGATACCGCCAAATCATACGTAGGATTCAGATGTGTCCGATCCTCCTTCGGAGATGAATTTTAACCCTTACAATAAAGAACAACCATGGGACTTGCAGAACTAACTCACTCTCAAAAATGGAGATCCACAATGAATTACTTCTACAGCATCGGGGCATCCGTTGTGCTGTTGGGAGCTCTGTTTAAACTTCAACACTGGACTGGCGGGGGCACCATGCTGATGATCGGTATGTCCTGTGAGGCGTTGATCTTCTTCCTTTCTGCATTTGAACCAATGGTTGAGACCCCCGATTGGACCAAGGTATATCCGCAATTGAATCCCGATTACGAATTTGAAGAGACAGAGCAACCCGTCCTGCCACAAAAGGGCGTTGGTTTCGATGAATTGCTTGAAAAGGCTGAGATAACTCCGGAGATGCTGGCCAAGCTCAAAAAAGGACTTCAGGATCTCACCAATACGGCGAAAGGAATCTCTGAAATTTCAGGCGCCACCCTTGCAACTGAGATGTATGTCAAAAACCTTGGGAGTGCCTCGCAGGCCATGAATACTTTCTCTGAGGTAAACAACAAGGCTACCGTTGCAGTAGAGCGTTCACTGGGTGACCTGGTTCACAGCTATGAGCACTCCTCCAAACAAATTGCCGGATCATCCAAGGAACTGGCAGATAGTTTTACCGAATCTACCAAGAAACTCAACCTGCAACTTACCTCCACCAGTGAAAAACTGACCCATTCCTACAAGGAGTTCACTGACTCCCTGCACAAAGACATTACAGCGATCCACGATAATTCCAAACACTATTCTGCTGAGATCATCAAGATAAATGCGAGCATGTCATCCCTGAATGCCTCTTATGAACTGCACCTCCAGAACGTAAAGAAACTGGCGGAAGCTTCAGGCAAAAGCGTTACAGAACAGGCGGGCTTGCAACACATGGTGACGGAATCTCTGGAAGCAGCAAAGAAATACCATCAGCTGACAGAAAAGATGAACAAAAACCTGGAAGCATTGAACCAGGTCTACGGCAACATGCTGGGCGCAATGAATATCAAAGGCTAATCTTAACAATCTGCTGACCTCATGGGAGTAAAAAACTGTCCGGAAACACCCCGGCAACGAATGATCAGCCTGATGTACCTGGTATTGACTGCCATGTTGGCTTTGAATGTCGACAAGTCGGTCATCGATGCCTTTGCCCTGGTCGACAAGGGTTTCATGCAGACCATTCAGAATTTCAATGGTAAAAACGAGAACGTTTATACCCATTTCAACAATGCTGCGTTGGAAAACCCGCAAAAAGCAGGAGAGTTGAACCACCTGGTACAAAAAATCAAGGAACGCACCGACACCCTCTACAATGCCATCACCCGTTACAAGGAGATGATTGTCAGGAAGGCGGACGGTCCACAGGGAGACATCAACAACATCGTCAGCAAGGAGGATATGAACTTTGCTGAAGAGGTGATGATCACCCATAACAACGGGACCCAACTCAAAAAAGACATCATCGATTACAGGGAATTCCTGCTTTCCAAGATCGATCCGAAAGAGACGGCCCTAATTGAATCACTCGAAAAGACCCTGGACACCACCGATCCACCCGGGAAAGAGGGTAGCAAACCCTCCTGGGAAAGCAGTAAATTTGCCGGCTATCCCCTGATTGCCGTCATTACACTGATGTCCAAAATGCAGAGCGACATCCGCAACAGCGAATCCGATGTGATCAATTACTTCTATTCCAACATCGATGCCTCCTCTTTCAAATTCAACAAACTGAAAGCGCAGGTCATTGCCAAGTCTGACTACGTTTTGCAGGGTGAGACCTATGAAGCAAAGGTCTTTATCTCGGCCATCGATACGACCGCGGTACCCGATATCGTGGTGAATGGGAGCAAATTACCCATCATTCCAGGAGAGAATGCAGGACTTTACAAAGCCAACGCCGGTTCCGAAGGGACCTTCCTCTGGAAAGGGGTAATCAACTTCAAGAATCCCAATGGACTGATCGTTCAGTATCCTTTCGAACACGAATATCAGGTAGCCAAACCATCCATGACCGTTTCTCCAACCCGGATGAACGTC
>JAJTBP010000143.1 GCA_021286825.1 Marinilabiliales bacterium
GCCCACTTTGAAATCCTCCGGTTTCTTTCCAGCGGCCAATCGGTCGAAGGACCTTGAGTCCCTTGGCGAATCGATGTTGAAGTGGTTGAAGACAAAATGAACAAAACCGGAACAGTCAAAGCCTTTTTTGGGGTCAGAACCTGCATAGCGGTAAGGTCGGCCCAGGTAGGCTCTGGCAAACGAGATCAGTTCTTCCCGTTGCACGACTGCAGATGAATCCAATGCCAGCGTACCTGGAACAACAAAGGTTTTTTGTGCTGAGCTTTCCTGTGATGCACAGGCAAGGGCAACAAACAAAAAATAACCCATGAGTAAAAGTAGCTTCATCATTTATGATTTGATCCATCCTATCCAGGCAGACCAGCATAATTAAAACAAAAAACCCACTGATTTACAGTGGGTTAAATGCCTTTAGTGTACCCGGGGCGGGACTTGAACCCGCACGGCCATAATGGCCATTGGATTTTAAGTCCAACGTGTCTACCATTCCACCACCTGGGCATCCTTTGAGCGGGAAACGAGACTCGAACTCGCGACCCCGACCTTGGCAAGGTCGTGCTCTACCAACTGAGCTATTCCCGCATGTGCACCCGCTTTCCAATCATCGCTTTCCGGCGTTGCGGGTGCAAATATAAAAACTTTTTCTTTTTGAAAAAACGAAATGTTAAAATCAAAAAGGAAAAAAAAGCTGGATCCTGCCATCGATCCGGTGAAGGATCTTGCTTTGTGACTATTCGGTCTTTTTTAGTGGAACGAAACCACCCATCTCTCCCATGACGTTGACAAGGTCGGAACCGGTTGGGACGACGATCTTGGAGTTGTCTTTCAAGGAGTTCTCCATGGCCTGAATTCTTCTGAGCAATTGGGCATTGCCAACGAAATATTTCTCAGCTGCTTCGTTGACGAGTTGAATGGCCTGGGCTTCCCCCTCGGCCCGCAGGATGGCAGCCTGTTTTACCCCTTCCGCGCGACGGATCTCTGCACGTTTCTCACCATCTGCGCGTGTTTCGGTGGCTGTGGCGAAGTCAACGGCTGCAATCTTTTCATTCTCCGCCTTGACAATTTTGTTCATTGTCTCTTGAACATCCTTGGGTGGATCGATCTCCTTCAATTCGGTCCGAACAATTTCGATTCCCCAGTTCAGGGTTTCATCCAGCAAGGTTGCATGCAGTTCCTTGTTGATTTTTCCCCTTTCGCTGTTGGCCGATTTGAGGGTCATGGTCCCGATGATGTTCCTCAAGGTGGTTCTGGCGAGGTTGACGATCTGATATTCGATGTTGTTGACGTTGTATTGAGAATTCTTGACACTCTGTTCATCCGATTTGATTTTAAAATAGACCTGGGCATCTACCCGTGCATTCAGGTTGTCGTTGGTGATGATTTCCTGAGGTTCGGCGTTGATCATTTTTTCTGTGATGTTGATGACGTACATTTTGTCGATCACCGGAATGATCCAGTTGAATCCACTGGAGGCAAACCGGTGGTATTTTCCCAGCCTTTCCACCAACGCCCTGTGGGTAGGTCTGACGATTCTGATACCAGCGAAGAAAAACAGCAGAAGGACAGCGGCGGCAATGATCAATGGTTCCATAATGAATTTTTTAGGTTAATGGGCGAGCAGTAGGGTCGCCTAAACAAATATACTAAGAAATACACTGTTATGTAAATTAAAAAGGGAGAATTCACTGAGAGAAAAGGATTATCTGAAAAGGATCCGTTTCCCTGACAAAAAGGCTGCGATCCCTGGAGCAATGTCCGTCATTTCATCCTTCATCTTTATAAAATCTTTATACCAACCGCTACTAATTTGATTTTTCCCTTATCAAATGCACTATTTCTTTGCTAGCGCCTCAAAAGAGGCCCACCGATCCGCGAAAGCGGTAAGGGTTTTGAAAAAAAGAGTAAGCGAAAATCATAAAAACGCCAGCCCATGACCAGTGCGGGAGAAGCCTATCCTGTTGTTGACAAATTAAAGAACCTATTTATCGGCAAAGCAAAGACGCTGCAGGACAAAACGCTTTTCCACAAATTGTCGCTGGTTGCCTTCTTTGCCTGGATTGGCTTGGGTGCGGATGGGATCTCCTCCTCCTGTTATGGTCCGGAAGAGGCCTTCAGAAATTTGCATGGTCATCCGATGTTGGCCATTTTCGTAGCCCTTGGCACGGTTTTTACCATCTTCATCATCAGTTCCAGTTACAATCAAATCATTCATCTGTTTCCGCAGGGAGGTGGCGGTTACCTCGTAGCCAGCAAACTGATCTCGCCTACGGTGGGCATGATCTCCGGTTGTGCCTTGATCATCGATTATGTCCTGACCATTACCATTTCGGTATCCAGTGGAACCGATGCATTGTTTAGCTTTTTCCCGGAACATTTGCATGCCTACAAGCTTGCCGTTGCCATAGCGGGTGTGTGCTTGCTGATCTTATTGAATCTACGGGGAGTCAAGGAGTCTGTGCTTTCCCTGACACCCATATTTGTGGTGTTCATTTTGATGCATGTCTTCGTGATTCTCTATGCCATCTTGATGAAAGCCGGTGACTTCAAACAAGTTTCGATTGAAACGACCCATCAACTGCAAGGTTCGATTGAACAACTCGGTGGGTGGGGAACCTTGTTTCTGATCTTAAAGGCCTACAGCATGGGAGCCGGCACCTTTACAGGAATTGAAGCGGTGAGCAACGGAATGCCCATCCTTCGGGAGCCAAAGGTGAGAACGGCGCGCAAGACCATGATGCTGATGGCATTGTCCCTTTCATTTCTGGTGCTTGGCCTCATGATTGCCTACGCCCTGTACAATGTGGAAGTGAGTGACACACAAACCTTGAATGCTGTCCTGTTCGATAAAGTGACGGCAGGTTGGCCTCATTTCTGGTCCAGAAGTTTCATCGTGACAACGCTTGTGTCGGAAGCAGCCTTGCTGTTCGTTGCTGCACAAACCGGTTTCATCGATGGACCGAGGATCATGGCAAACATGGCCATCGACAAATGGTTCCCCAAGAAATATGCCTCTCTTAGTGACCGGCTGGTAACCATGAACGGCGTATTGCTGATGGGAATTGCAGCCATTTTGCTGATGGCGCTTTCCAGGGGATCGGTGGCATTTCTGGTGGTTCTGTACAGCATCAATGTGTTCATCACCTTCTCCATATCACAACTTGGGATGGTGAGGCATTGGTGGGCCGACAGAAAAAAACTGAGCCATTGGAAGCGAAAGATAGCGATCAATGGCATAGGCTTCATTCTGACCAGCTTCATCCTGATATCGGTGACCATCATCAAATTTGGGGAGGGAGGCTGGATTACGCTTGTCATCACCGGCATTTTCATCCTGGCGGCTATTCGCATCAAAAAACATTATTTCAAGACCGCTTGCCGATTGCAAAGGGTTAGGACCAAAGCCCTGTCTGATGTCCAGGAAAAGTTGAACGTGCTTGGCTTTTCGAATCGTGCACCATTGGACGTGCCGTACAACCCACAAGCCAAGACCGCCATTATCTTGGTTTCCGGATTTGGGGGAACCGGCTTGTATACCTTCCTGCGAATTCAGGAAAGCTTCAAAGGAGTCTACGAAAATTTCATTTTTATTCGGATAGGCGTCATCAACTCGAGGATCTACAAAGGAGCAGACGAGTTGGATCATTTCAAACGAAGTGTCAAGGAAGACGGAGCCAAGTATGTCAAAATAGCCAATCAATTTGGCTTTTACGGCAAGAGCATTTGGACAATCGGGACAGACCCGGTAACAGAGGTCTACACCCTTACCAAAAAAATCACGCGACTGCTGCCCGAATGCACCTTCTTTGGGGGACAATTGGTCTTTTCCAAGACCTTTTTTATGTCTCAACTGCTGCACAACCACACCATCTTCTCGATTCAGAAACGCTTCTTCAAATTTGGCATTCCCATTGTGATTTTTCCCATCAAGATCGAATAATCCGCTACACCCCATCTTGCACCCTTCCAAGTTGTCCTTCCGCTCGTGATATCAATGTCATCTCTGTTATTCGGATGAGCGTAAGTTGGGTACAAGGTCTCACCCTGTCTTTCTTTGAATTGACTTCCTTATACAATCTTTATATCCGAACCCTGAATATTTATAGAATACATATGAATGGCTGACCAAATTTGCAGGGAACATTTCAATCGAAAGTTATGCAGATCAAACCATTCATTTCATTATCCTTTATGGCCATCCAGAACCCCGGTTATCTGATCGGGGCCACCTTGGCCCTTTTGCTTTTGGGTTATTTGATCTATGCCCTGATCAAGCCTGAAAAATTCTAAACCCATCCACAAAAAACAAAGCAGATGACAACGCATGATCTTCTCCAGATCCTTCTTTATTTCACACTCTTGATTGCCCTGACGCCTATCCTGGGCAATTACATGTACCGGATATTTACCGGAGACCGGCCTCCACTGGGTCTCTATCTCGGCAAACTAGAAAATCTGACCTATCGATTTGCCGGAATTGATTCACACAAACAGTCGGATTGGAAATCCTACACCCTTGATTTGTTGTATTTCAACCTCACAGGGTTAGTCGTTTTAATGCTGATGCAACTCTTCCAGGCACATCTACCGCTCAATCCGGCCGGTTTACCCAATGTAAAATGGGATTCCGCCTGCAACACTGCCGTCAGTTTTGTGACGAGCACCAACTGGCAGGGTTATGCCGGCGAAACAACCCTTAGCAATTTTGTTCAAATGGTAGGACTGACAGTCCAAAATTTTGTGAGTGCCGCCACCGGAATGGCTGTATTGTTGGTTTTAATCCGGGGATTGATGAACAAATGCAATCACGGACTCGGAAATTTTTGGGTCGATCTTACCCGCATCACCCTCTACGTGCTCTTGCCTCTTTCCATACTTTACGCTCTCGTACTCATTGGTCAGGGTGTCATACAAAACTTTCACCCCAATCTGGCCTATCAAACGGTGGAAGGGGTGAACCAGGTAATCCCGCAAGGGCCTGTGGCCTCCCAAATTGCCATCAAGCAACTGGGTACCAACGGAGGTGGCTTTTTCAATGCCAACAGTGCTCATCCGTTTGAAAACCCTACTCCTTTCAGCAATTTTCTTGAGATGCTGGCCTTGTTGCTCATTCCTGCAGCCTTAACCTATACCTATGGAAAGATGGTTGGATCCGTCCGACAAGGCTGGACCCTCTTTACGGCCATGTTGCTGATGCTATTGGTCGGGTTATGCCTCTCCCTGTATGCAGAATATAGTCCCAATCCCATTTCCGGCAAGCTGCCCCTTATGGAAGGGAAAGAGTTGAGATTCGGGATTTCCAACAGTGTTCTCTGGTCAACGGCGACTTCTGCTGCATCCAACGGGTCGGTCATCGCCATGCATGACAGTCTGTCGCCGTTATCCGGAATGGTCGCCATGATCAACATCATGCTGGGAGAGGTAATCTTCGGTGGCGTTGGAGCCGGACTTTACGGCATGGTCATCTTTGTCCTGCTGACGGTCTTTATTGCAGGCCTCATGGTCGGCAGAACCCCTGAATACCTGGGCAAAAAGATCCAAAAATTTGAGATCCAGATGGCCATGGTGGCCGTTCTGGCGCCCAACCTGATCATCCTTCTCTTTTCGGCCTGGGCTTGTCTGTCCAACCAAGGGTTAACCAGTCTGAACAATGCCGGTCCACATGGCCTTTCCGAGATCCTCTATGCCTATTCTTCAGCAGCTGGAAACAACGGAAGTGCCTTTGCCGGGCTCAATGCCAATACCCTTTTTTACAATGTTACGTTGGGAATCGGGATGCTCATCGGCCGATTTGGCATTCTGGTTCCCGTCCTTGCCATTGCAGGAAGTTTGGCTGGCAAGAACAAGACCCCATCCTCTTCCGGCACGTTTCAGACAGACAACTGGCTCTTCGTCGGACTGCTGATTGCGGTCATCCTGATCGTCGGAGGTTTGACTCACTTCCCTGCGCTTGCCTTGGGTCCCATTGCCGACCATCTGTTGCTAAACAACGGTATTACTTTTTAATCTAGTGATCATGAGCTCAAAACAAAATATTGGTTTGTTTAATCGCAAACTTGCCTATCAGGCCACAATTGATAGTTTCAGCAAATTAAATCCTGCCCAACTGATCAAGAATCCAGTCATCTTTGTCGTGGCCATGGGAGCCCTCCTAACTTCCCTGATTGTGGTTTCAGATCTTTACCACCACAGTTATTCGGCTTTCAATCTCAACATCAGTCTTTGGCTGTGGTTCACCGTATTGTTTGCCAATTTTTCGGAAGCCATAGCCGAGGGGCGAGGCAAAGCACAGGCAGAGAGTCTCCGGAACAACCGGACCCACACCACGGCCAGAAGAATAACCGGGGAGAGCGAAACACTTGTCAACGCAACCGATCTCAAAAAAGGAGAGATCGTAATCTGTGAAGCAGGAGACCTTATCCCATCTGACGGAGAGGTCATCGAAGGCATCGCCAGTGTGGATGAGTCGGCCATCACCGGGGAATCCGCCCCGGTTATCCGCGAAAGTGGTGGTGACCGATCCGCCGTTACTGGCGGAACAAAGGTGATCAGTGACCGCATCCTCATTCGCATCACAACCGAAGCGGGAAACACATTCATTGACCGGATGATTGCACTCGTAGAGGGGGCCAAGCGTCAGAAGACACCCAATGAGATTGCCTTGTCCATCCTGATATCCGGATTGACCATCGTATTTCTTTTGGCCGTCGCCACCCTGCCTGCATTTTTCGCCTATAGCCTGAATGCCTCTCATTTGCCGCTCAGTGGAAATTTGACCTTGCCGGTTTTGACCGCCTTGCTGGTCTGCCTGATTCCCACCACCATCGGTGGATTGCTGAGTGCCATCGGTATCAGCGGCATGGATCGACTGTTGCAACGCAATGTCATTGCCACCTCAGGTCGGGCCATCGAAGCCGCAGGAGACGTGGATGTGCTTCTTTTGGACAAGACCGGAACCATCACACTGGGCAACCGAATGGCGACCAATTTCATTCCGGAGGAGGGGGTTTCGGTTGAAGAGCTGGCAGATGCTGCGCAATTCTCCTCTTTGTCAGATGAGACCCCAGAAGGGAGATCCATTGTGGTTTTGGCCAAAGAAAAATTCAACCTACGCGGACGTGAAGTGCATCCGATCAATGCCACTTTTATCCCTTTCACGGCACAATCCAAAATGAGCGGTGTGGATTACTGTTCGGAAGACGGTTCCCTCCACCGAATCCGGAAAGGATCCTTTGAATCGATTCGCGGCTTTGTCCAGCACAACAACGGATATTATTCCAGACACATTCAGGAGATTGTCACCCGTTTGGCCCAGCAAGGGGCCACTCCGCTGGTTGTGGCAGAAGATGAAAAAGTCTTGGGAGTCATCCATTTAAAGGACATTGTGAAAGGAGGAATCAAACAACGGTTTGCTGAGTTGCGTAAAATGGGCATCCGAACCGTCATGATTACAGGAGACAATTCCTTGACGGCTGCAGCCATCGCAGCAGAAGCGGGTGTGGATGATTTTATGGCTGAGGCCACACCCGAAGACAAGTTGAGACGCATCCGGGAAGAACAGGCGAACGGGCATTTGGTAGGGATGATCGGGGATGGCACCAATGACGCACCTGCCTTGGCTCAAGCGGATATTGGGATAGCCATGAATACCGGGACACAAGCCGCGCGAGAAGCCGGAAATATGGTCGATCTGGACAGCAATCCCACCAAATTGATCGAAGTGGTAGAAGTAGGAAAACAATTGTTGATGACCAGGGGATCGCTTACCACCTTTAGCATCGCCAACGACATCGCCAAGTATTTCGCCATCCTTCCTGCCATTGCCGTCACCTTGTATCCCGGGAAAAATGGCATGGGAGTGTTATCGGCCTTTAACATCATGCATCTGGGCTCACCCCAAAGTGCCATTTTGAGTGCCGTCATATTCAATGCCCTGATCATTGTCATGCTCATTCCTTTGGCATTAAAAGGTGTTCGCTACAAACCCGTTTCGGCCAATGTTGCCCTGGCCCGCAATCTGGCCATCTTTGGAATCGGGGGTATTGTCGCGCCATTTGTCGGCATAAAACTCATCGACCTCTTCATCAACCTCTAATTGACTCACACATGAAACCCATCTTACATTCCATACGGATCTTGCTCTTTTTTACCCTGCTGACCGGAGTGGTCTATCCGCTGTTTATCACCGGTCTGGCACAAACATTCCTTCCCGACCCTGCCAATGGAAGCCTGATCAGACGTGATGGCAAAGTGGTCGGAAGTGAGTGGCTAGGTCAATCGTTTGTTGACAAGCGCTATTTCTCCTCCCGACCCTCTTCAACCGGATACAATGCCCTGCCCTCTGGCGGATCCAACTTCGGACTGACCAATGAAAAGCTTAGGCAAGGGGTAGATTCCCTTAAACAGCAGTGGATCGTTCGGAACGGAATTGATCCTGAGGCAGCGCTGCCGTCCGAAATGTTGTTTTCCTCCGGAAGCGGGCTTGATCCACACATCTCTCCTGCAGCAGCCCTGATGCAGATCAACCGAATTGCAGTGGCCAGAAACTTTGATGCAGCCCAAAAATTACAGCTCAGGAGTCTGGTGCTGTCAGCTGTTGAACCACCCCAATTCCATTTATTGGGAGAATCACGGGTCAATGTATTGAAAATCAATCTTGAGCTGGATAAATTGGATGCTAAATCTGCTCCGACAAATAACCGGTCCAAAAATTAGGCTCAGATCATCTGTCCAAAAACACATCCATGCCAACAACTTTAAAAAAATTTGC
>JAJTBP010000144.1 GCA_021286825.1 Marinilabiliales bacterium
TGTTGTTGGTCAGCTTGTTTGTAACCGTAACGAATGCATTGGGTGCAATGGTCAGGGTACAGTTGTTGTCAAGGATGACATTCTTGGCTGTCACACTTCCTGTAATGACGGGATAGGAGCTTCCTTGGGAAATCAGAATATCATCAGTAGAAGTGGGTGCTCCTGACGGGCTCCAATTGGATGCACTGGTCCAGTCGCTGGACGTTCCAATCCAAATTTTGTTGTAGACCTGGAATGTGTTGGTGGCCGTTTTGCTGGTGGAATTGCCCGTTACCCCAACAGAAACTGATCCCGAGGGGAGTCCGGCAGTTGGAAAGTTACCTGTAGGAGAGACTGAGCTGGGAGCCGTGGTAGAGAGATTCAATGAAAACAGTTGTAAGGTTACTGCGACGTTGTTATAAGTGTAAACGACCCCATTGGCCGTTACGGTAATGGTCACCGTTGCATCTGATGAGGCAGTACCCGAAATGGATGGTTTGGTATTGGAGGTGATGTTGTCTGTACTGGAATAGCCCGTATCGTCGGTGGCTGTGTTGGCGAGATCTATCGTGATGGTGGATGTGGCAATGGTGACGCTCCCTGTGTAGGAATTGGTATTCCCTGCCTGATCCGTGAGGGTAATGAGCACACTGTTGGATCCCAGCGAGAGTTTGTGTGCCTCGGGAATCGTCAGTGACCAGGTGGAGTTTTGTTTGTTATAGGTCAAATATCCATCACCTGATGTGTAGACATAACTGTTAATGGTCACAGTGATCAGATCCCCGTCGCCCAAAGTAGCGGTTCCCGTGATGGTAGGGGTTGCATCCACCGTTGTCAGGGCATCGAGTGTCGGTGCGGCTGGTTTGGTGGTATCTATGAAGAAACTACTCTTGGCATTGGCTAGGGAGGTATTCCCGATCACTTCAAGCGAAACATATCCGCTTGGCAATCCGGATGAAGGGAAGGAGGGAGCTGCAGAGGTTGTGGCTGTTGAGAGATCCAGAGTCCATTCCCCCACAGAATTGACCGGTACGGAACTGTAAGTATAGATTTTGCCGTCTGAGGCTGTAACCTTGACTGTTGCCGTACCATTGTAATCGGATTGGGCGGCGCTGCCAACCAGAATGGGTTTTACCACATTGGTGATGTCGTCATAGCTGGATAATCCGGAATCGGAACCATTGGAAAGTCCAATACTTGGAGGTGAAATGGTGGAGGTGTCGGTGCCTGAACTACCATCGTTGCCTGCCGCATCTTTGTAACTGGCTGATTTGACTGTCACGGTCGGACCATTTTTGGCATTGGTCGACTTCAAGGCAGCTTTCCATACCTTGGCATCCGTTGTCACGGAAAGATCTGTCAGCAATCCATTGGTTACGGTCAAATCATCTATGGAGAATGTGTTTCCAGGAGCTTCACTGAAGGTAAAGGTCACGATCCGGGTCTCCCCATAAGCAATCGCCGTCCCTTCAATGTCAACCGTTACAGTGGGTGGGATGATATCCGCTTCGAGGGAAAGCGTTGCAGAGAGTCCGTTGTTGTCGTTTAAATCCTGATAAGTACTTGCATTTACCGTGAATACAGGTGTGGTACCCAGATTGTCCGGTGTAAACAAAGCCGTGTATTGGGTGGCGACGGATCCACTTTTTGCAAAGTTTGAAAGGGTACCTCCTGTAACGTTTACATCGTCAACAGTAAAGTTTTTCACTTCCTCGCTAAAATTGAAGGTGATTGTTGCCGTCTCATTCTTGGCAATTTTTGTATCACTGGCGGATATGACCAGTGTAGGGGCGGTGGTGTCACTGCTGGTAACCTGGATGGTGAGGGTCTGGGTATCACTCCTGCCACCAGCGTCCGTAACCACTACTACCAGGCTGTAGCTACCTACTGCAGCACCTGTCTTGAATTGTAGCACCCCGGAGGAACCGTCGATTGAAAACAATCCCGAGTAGGTGCCTGACTGCAAAGAATAAGTTAGCACATCTCCATTGTCGCTGTCCGTGGCTGTTACAGTAGTCACGGCTGTCGTGTTCTGTACCACCGAAATGGTGGCAGTTGTTCCACCGCCATTGGAAGTAATGACAGGTGTCTCATCATTGACATTGGTGATCTCCACCGAGATGTCCTGCGAATCCGTCGCACCCTGGCTGTCGGTCACTGTCACCTGAACTTCATAGACATTGTTGGCTCCGACGTCGGTGGGAAGTTCATAATTGGGTACCTTCCCGGTAGCGAAGGAGAGATTCCCGGTCGCTGCATCAATGGTGAATAGGGAATAATCGGCTCCACCCGTAATGGAATAAGGCGAAGCGGGAAGATTGGAATCGGAACCCACAACCTTGGTGACAGCAGCGGTATTTTCGGCCAGAGAAACAATGGCCGTCGCACCTCCGTTGTTGGAGGTGATGATCGGTGCTGCATTGCTCGATTGACTGGTAAGAAAACTATTTAAATCAGAATATTTAAAGGAGTTATTCAAATTGACGGGTGATGTAATGGTTTTTCCGGGAATGACCAGCATCCATCCTTTGCCCGTGAGGCTGGATCCTCCCAGGGTGGTTGTTTCAACAAAGTAGAATGCAAGGTCGTTTGAACCAGAGGTGGTGGACTTGGTGATGATGCCATTGATATAGAGATCCAGACCTCCTGCGGTGTAAGTCAATTGTCCGGCTACATCATTGCCGGTAGCGGTAAATGAAACATCCGCTGGGTTGACAGAGGTAAATTTGAAGGAACTGCCAACCAATGGGGAACTGAACGAAACCGATGAAGTAGAGGCTGCAGTCTGTGGGTAGACAGTTAGAAAGGTAACGGAAGCGCATTCAGCTTCTTCCTTCACCCCATCCATGAAAATGGGTGAATGGGCAGGAACCTGGAATAGGTTTGCCAGGGATTCAGGATCGAAACGTTCTCCATTCAGGGTGCGCATGAAGAGATCACCCTTGTCCCAAATATCTGTACATTGTTCATTCAAGAGGTGGTCGATGGCATGACCCGTTTCGTGAAGTACCAGGTCCGAAAGATAATGGCTCATGAGGTCGGCATCCAGCCAATAGCTGTTGAGAATGATCTTTGCCTCTCGGGTGGAAGAGGCAGGAATGAAGCAAGCAGGATGTCCCTGCAAATCCCTGTTCGGCAGGAGGGTGACCGGGATTTCCAAGTTGTCGCTTAGGATGGCCTGTCGCAGTAGCTCGACTTTTTGATTGAAGAGGGGAAGGTCCGTAGACTCATGGCAGAACATCCGGACCATCTGGCTGGAGAAATCTGCTCCTTTTGCAAAGGTTTGTAATCTTTGATTGGCCTTCTGGCAAATTTGGGAGAGGCGATCCCACGACAGGTGAGCATCCAAATCTGATTTTAGCAATCGGAAGTTCGCCTGCGATGCCGCAGCACGCTTAGTTTGGGAAGAAATGGGTGATTCTTGACTGACGATGAAACCAGCCGGCGATGGTGGTCGGCTTATTTGGCCGTGATCGGATGAATAACTGATGATTGCCAGAATGAGTAGACCGATGACCCAAGTGATGATCGCTACAAATGGTTTAAGCTGTCGTTTCATACCCCCTCAATTTTGATTTTGTTCAAAGATTCCCACGAACGGAATGCGGAACAAATTGGTTTTGAACAAATATATCGAGGGTTAGCTGTTCAGGCCTATCATCAAAAATTGAAAACTGAGGTTGGAATTGTCTGATAATTATGTAAGGGATTTCCCTACAAGACGGACGAATTAATTACAATAAACAGTTTATTAAATGACAGATATTTAACGCATTATAAAAAATTCAAATATTCTATTTTACAGTATTAAAATGTGGACAAAATGTGGATTGGATATTTTGGGTCCAAAGTTCAGAAAATCGGTTTACAATTTTCCGAACCTTCTTCTCACTTCCGCATTGATTCGGTTTCGAATTTCACCTTCTGCCTGATACAACCGAATGATTTTTTGTGGAGGCAAGACCTTCAAAAATTCATGGTAATATTTCTCCCGGATTTCAAGAATTTTTTTCGTTACACGGATTTGATTTTCAATGAGCAACCTGGCTTCATCGGCAGAGAGACTGTCTGCATTTACCCGCATGATTCTGGCTTGTTGCCGAAAATCGACGGCAGCCATTTCCATTTCATAACTCAGATAAACAGGTTTGAATCGGAGGAGTGTCGGTGCATCCAATTCCAGTTGCTGACTAACAGCCCGCCATTTCGCCTGCATCATGCGTTCGCGTAAACGGGGGAAGGATTCGGATTTCTGGGCCTTCAACGGAGTTTGATACATCCATAGCAAGACCACAAGCAAAAGGTAAATGTTTTTCTTCATGATTTTATCCTTTAAAGATCACTTGCCAGCAAATCGGCTTTGTTGAATGCAGCCAATTGACCTAGCTCATCGTCAGATATTTCGGAAAGAATGTCCCTGAGATCTTCTTCCGTATTCTTTCGGGTCATCTTTTCCTTGGAAGTTTCGGAAGTAGCTAGTTTTTCAGGGTGTTGCACGTCGTTTGGCATCCTATCCGATCCTTTCACAGCATGAACTCCAGGTGCATCAAACACGATTGAATCGACCTTTGGTAGGTTGCCTTGCATGGGTTCCCGGTGAAGGCTAACGGTGAACAACAGGGCAATGGAAGCCGCTGCCGACAGGTAAAACAGGATTTTCCTTTTCACCGCAACACGCTTTTGTTTTGCTTTGGCCATTTTCAAGGTCTCAGCCGGAGCTGTTTCAAAGAACCGGTCTGGAACGCTGTAGCTCATTTTTCGGCCAATTTGCTCGAATTTAAAATCTTCTTTCATGGTTGTTGACTGCTAAGCTTGTTCTGTCAGATGCCGTTTTATTTTTTCACAGGCATAGTGATAATTCGTTTTGAGCGCATTCACGCGGGTGTCCAGAATCTTTGCTATCTCCTCATAGCTCAGTTCATCGTAGTATCGCAGGTTGAAGACCAAACGCTGCTTTTCGGGCAGTTTCAGAATGGCATTCTGAAATTTCTCCAAGATGACCATTTCCGATTCGTTGTCACTGATGACCGTATCGCTCACTTGGTCTTCCTTGAGTTTTTCATTTCTGTTCTCACGATTCTTTTTTTTTCGTAACCAACGGATGCATTCGTTGGTGGCAATCTTATAGAGCCAGGTAAAGAAAGCACTTTCTCCCCTAAAGGTGTCGGCTTTTCTGTAAACCTGGATAAATGTCTCCTGGAGAACATCTTCGGCATCCTCATGCGTGACCACCAATCTTCGAATATGCCAGTAGATGGGTTTTTGATATTGTTCCATTAACTGAAGAAAGGCTTTGTCCTTCTGTTCAGGCCTTTGAAGCATTTCTAAAATTAATTGGTCTCCCATTCTTTTGATTTCGAACTTTATTCTTGGATGCAGTGACCCATACAAAGTTAAATCCATCCTTCCTTTTCTGGATAAAAATTTTCTGTTTTGGATTTAACTTTTGTTCAGTAGAAGTTTCTTTTTCTCAGAATGCAAATTGTAGGCTCGGATGATCCCGAGCGATCCGCCTTTATGTAAACGGTTTAACCAAAACATTGTACGATGAAAACAGCACAAAAAGCCATTGTTCTGATGGGTATTGTCCTTACCCTTCTTTTTTCCTGCCAGAAAAGTGACCTGAAGTCTGTATTGGATGAGGTGTTGGTGAGTCAGCAAGAGATGCAGACAGATGAGATGTTGTCGGATATTGATCTGATTGCCGATGAGGCTTTGGCTCAGAATGGGACACAGCTGAAGTCCGGTACACTCGTTGCCGGAAATTACCTGACCAGTTGCGCCAATGTGACCGTCGACACGAAGTCCGTACCGCAATCCCTTGTGATCGATTTTGGTGCGAATTGTACCGGCAAGGATGGTAAAGTCCGTTCAGGCAGGATTCTGATCACCTCCACTTCATTCTCTACCTTTCCATCCGTTCGTACCAAAACATTTGACAACTATGTTGTGGATGGTAAAAAGCTCAATGGGAAGATTGTCAAGAGCATTCAACAGGACTTTGTAAACAAAATAAGAACAGCCACACTGGATCAGGACGTTACCATCACCTTACCGAATCAGGAAGGGACGGCACATCACCTGGCCAGTCAGACCAGACAATATTATCTCAATGAATTGGGTGTTCAGGACGACAATGTCGTCAAGAGCTGGGGAACAGCAACCTTCACACGACCCTCCGGAATAGAGGTGACCAGGCAAGTGGATGCGACGGATCCTTTGATCTTCAGTGCATCATGCCATCATGTCATCAGTGGGAAGATCATTTTTACCAGCAGTAAGGATCGCACCTGGACACTCGATTTTGGCAATGGGGAATGTGATAACAAAGCGACCCTGACCATCAACGGAAAAACGAAGGAGATCACCATTCGTTAAAAGCAAACTGACCCTGTTTCAACTAACATGCTGACCTTTGATTCAATGCCATCCTACCCAAAGGATGGCATTTTTCGTTACACAGTTCCTTCGCTAGGGACGTTCTTTTTTGAAGGTTCTGTAAAGGATGAAGGCGACGACCAGGATGCCAAAGGCTATGAGAAATTTCGTCAGGTGCCCGCTGTATTCATTCACCTTGTTCATCAATTCCGCTTTTGGGACGACCGACTCCAGGTAGTAGCCAACTGCTGCCAGGACGATGTTCCATAATCCGGCACCGAGTGCGGTGTACAGCACAAACTTTTTAATATCCATCCGTGATAAGCCGGCTGGAATGGATATCAGGTGGCGGATCCCTGGAAGCAGCCTTCCTGTGAAGATGGAGAGGGGGCCATTGTTGTCAAAAAATTTCTCTGTTTTCTTCACCGCTTCCTCATCGAGCAGCAACATGTGTCCGATACGGCTGTTGGCAAAACGGTAAACGATGGGGCGGCCGATCCACATGGCCAGGTAATAGTTGATGACGGATCCGATGAGAGCACCCAGGGTAGAGAAAAAGACCACAAGATAGATGTTGAGTTCACCAGCAGCAGCCTTGTAGGCAGCCGGCGGGACCACTACTTCTGAAGGCAGGGGTACGACGGAACTTTCGATGGCCATCAGCAAGGTGATGGTCCAATAATTGAGGTGGTCAAGACACCATTGAATAAATCCAATAGACTCCATTGTGCTTCAGGTAAATTTCATGAAACCGCATGGGACGGTTTGCCCAAAAATACAATAAATATGTGCAACGAAAACAGGGGAGAAGAGCGGACGGCTCTCCGCAGATCAATAATTTAGAAAGATTATATGATAATCCTTAACCAATGGGTTGAAACTTAATCTTTATTTTTATCGGATGATTTGGTCGCTTGAATTTATTCGGTAATCTTATGGAAAAAAAGCACAAAGAATCAGAATTACAAGCTCATACCGGGGTCGATGTTTTCCGGTGCTATCAATGCGGAAAATGTACTGCCGGATGTGTCCTAGCTGCAGACATGACTTATCCACCCAGTTATGTCATGCGACTTTTGCAGACAGGAAGCAAGGAAAATTATGAGAAGATTTTGAAATCAAACTCCATTTGGCTCTGTTTGAACTGTGAAAATTGTCTGGGCCGATGCCCCATGGAGATCGATATCCCAAAGATGATGGATTATCTGCGGACACAATCGGTTCAGGAAAATCAACTTCATCCGGATGCAAAACCCATTCTTTCGTTTCACAAGTCCTTCCTTGACTCCATCAAATTTACGGGAAGACTTTATGAGGTGGGATTGATTGCAGCCTTCAAAGCCCGGACATTCAGGATTACTCAGGATCTGACGATTGCGCCGGCCATGTATCTCAAAGGGAAGTTGCCCATCATTCCCGAAAGGATCCGGGACAGAAGGGGCATGAAAAGAATTTTTGCCCAGACCATCGAAAACCCTAAGAAAGCGCATTCATGAAAATTGGATATTATCCGGGATGTTCCCTTACCGGTTCATCAAGGGAATACAATGAATCAGTCGTATCTGTAGCCAAGGCTTTGGGAATTGAACTGGTGGAGATCAAAGACTGGAACTGTTGTGGTGCCACGGCTGCCCATGCCCTGAACGAAGAGCTTTCATTATCCTTGCCAGCCAGGATCATGGCCAATGCTGAGGAGATGGGATTGACAGAGATCGTTGTTCCTTGTGCTGCCTGCTACAACAGACTCAGTGTGACAAGGCATGAACTGGAAGATGAGGGCAAAAGGTCCCGGGTCAATGAAATTCTGGGGAAAAGCTATACAGGCAATCTTCGGATTATCAATGTTCTACAAATGTTGGAACAATTCGGTACGGATCAAATCAAGTCAAAGGTGGTCAAACCATATGCCAGGAAAGTGGCTTGCTATTATGGGTGTTTGCTTGTTCGGCCCCATAAAATCCTTCAGTTTGATCGTGTAGAAGATCCGCAGAGCATGGACGATATGATTCGTGTCATCGGGGGTTCTACCGTAGATTGGGCATTCAAAACCGAATGTTGCGGAGCCGGCTTTTCCGTTTCCAGAACAGATTTGGTGGCCCGTTTGAGTGGAAACATTCTGAAAGATGCCAACGACAGGGGAGCACAGGCGGTCATCGTCGCTTGCCCGATGTGCCAGTCCAACCTCGATATGCGCAGGGGTGCCATCAACAAAACGCTCGCCACACCTGTTGGGATTCCGGTTCTTTACATCACACAGGCCATCGGTCTTGCCTTGGGTCTGGGTGCAGAAGAGTTGGGATTGAAACGTCATTTTGTAACCGTAGAACTGTAAAGCTATGTCTAAGATTGGAGTATTTATCTGTCACTGCGGTGAAAATATCAGTGCCAC